>CAIOAQ010000524.1 GCA_903856025.1 uncultured beta proteobacterium | reverse complement strand
CCTCCAAAATAGCCTCCATAAATGGCGATACAAAACTGCACAATGACTGCAGCTGTTGGTCCAAGATGAGCCTTGGACTCAGCTGGTTTACGCCGAAAACTGCCCCAGGCAAAAACGGTGGTGGCAAAGAGCACCAACCATGGCACGAGCCTTGCAAATACTGATGCGGAGGTGTTGAGCAGCAATAGACCGCCAACTGCGCCACCCACAATGCTGACGAGAAACAATGCGCGAAATGAAAGGCGACCAGCACCGCTTACAAGTTTTCGACCAGCAAAACCCGAGGTGACCTGTCCGGGAAATAACGCAACTGTTGATGTGATGTTGGCTGCTAAAGGGGTCAAGCCTGAAAGGATGAGCACCGGAAGGGTGACGAATGAGCCTCCGCCTGCCAACGAATTCTGAAGTCCAGCCCAAAAGCCAGCGATGATGATGAGAGTAAATAACACCGCTAGAGCATACCCGAGCAAGTGCAGACGCTCACGAACGGATGCTTTCTAGATGGAACTTTCCCGACCTCTGTCTAGGGTGTGTGTCATTGCTGCACAACATTCTTCAGGAAGGTTGTTGTGCTCCCTGACTGACAACGATTTGCGGATTGACCTCGCTGCTGCACTTGAATCGCTGCCAGCACATTACCTCGAGGTGGTAATGCTGCGTGCCTTCGAAGAACTCACCATCGCGGAGATTGCTGAACGACTTGGTGAACAACCCGGAGCCATCAAAAGCCGTCTGCACCGTGCACGTGAATTGGTGCGCGAATATATGATCGGCCCACCACCTGTGGTCAAGAGTCCGAAAGAAGTCCAATGAATCCTCGGCCTCTTATGCCCCGTCAAGCCGTACCAGCCCTGGACGTTTTCACTGGTGATGGCGGACGATTTGTTCCGGGTGCCGTGCCTAAAGTCACAGGTATCAATTGGTCGATAGGTCAGTGCGGTTGGTCTTATCCTCAATGATCGTCACATTGCGGCCAAGCTTTGCAACCAGCTCAAGCAATTTTGCTTCATTGATGCTCCGGAATTGACCACGGGTGATCTTTAGGATTTTTGCCTGGTCAATGCCAAGCAACTCTGCAGCAACCTCCTGGGTCAGATGTCGCGCCTTGATGGTCCGAGCGATTTCTGCCGTCAGAGAAGACTTGCGCTGCATTTCTGAAGCGTTTGAATAGCCAAGGTCGGCATACACATTCGTGCCACCCACTTCGATTGCGACTGTCATTTTTTGTCTCCTTTTGCTTAACGGGAGGAAAAACGTCCACCAAGTTGCATGGATGCTTGGTTTTCAATGTTGTGACGGTAAAAGTGTCACAACATTCGGTCTCGGAGGGTGAATGTGCCACCGCCAACAGGCATGGGGGCCTATATTTTTTGGGTTGCTCAACCGACAATGGAGGCTCGAATTGCCGAGTGTCGTACGAAGCTGCCGGGGGCTGGTCAAATTATGACGCAGCACAAGAAAGAAGTGCAACTGTGCATGCGCTTTCTGTAAATCCGGGAGTTCTTCAGCGCACGTGGCCGACTACCGACTCTGACACGCTTGCATTATTGGTTTATGTAGTAACATAACTCCATAAACCATGTAACGG
>CAIOAQ010000523.1 GCA_903856025.1 uncultured beta proteobacterium | reverse complement strand
GAGTTGCCGCTGTTTGGCAACCAGCAGATCTGGAAAGCCTGCCCGGTCATCATCGATGCGCTGCGTGACGCAGGTCGCCTGTTTTGCACCACCCACATCGTGCACAGCTACCCGCACTGCTGGCGGCACAAAACCCCGGTGATCTACCGCGCCGCCGCCCAGTGGTTCATCCGCATGGACCAGGGCGAGGGCATCTTTACCAAGGACAAAGCGCCTGACACCCTCAGAAACATTGCGTTGGCTGCTATCGAAGCTACAGCGTTTTACCCTGAAAATGGCAAGAGTCGCCTGCGCGACATGATTGCCGGACGGCCCGACTGGTGCATCTCGCGCCAGCGCAGCTGGGGCGTTCCCCTGCCTTTCTTCCTGCACAAGGACAGTGGCGAACTGCACCCCAAAACCATGGAGTTTCTGGACATCGCTGCCAGCATGGTGGAACAAGGTGGCATTGAGGCCTGGAGCAAAGCCAGCGTGGAAGACATCTTTGCCACCCTCGACTGTCAGGCCGATGCGCCGCACTACACCAAGAGCAGCGACATTCTGGAAGTCTGGTTTGACTCCGGCACCACCCACACCACGGTGCTCAAAGGCTCACACCCCGGTTCCGGCCATGAAGATGGCCCCGAAACCGACCTGTACCTGGAAGGCCACGACCAGCACCGGGGCTGGTTCCATTCCAGCCTGCTGACCGCCTGCGCCATGTACGGCCGCGCGCCCTACAAAGGCATCCTGACCCACGGCTTCACCGTGGACAGCAAGGGCCACAAAATGAGCAAGAGCGCCGGCAACGGCGTGGACCCGCAAGAAACCAGCAAGAAGCTGGGCGCGGAAATCATTCGCCTGTGGGTGGCAGCCAGCGACTATTCCGGCGACATCGCCGGTGACGACAAAATCCTGGCGCGCGTGGTGGACACCTACCGCCGGGTGCGCAACACGCTCAAATTCCTGCTGGCCAACACCCAGGACTTTGACCCAGCGGTGGACAGCGTGCCCTTGGACCAGATGCTGGAGATTGACCGCTACGCCATCGCACGCGCGGCCCAGTTGCAAGCGGACATCCTGGCGCACTTCGAGGTGTATGAATTCCATCCGGTCGTGGCCAAGCTGCAGATTTACTGCTCTGAAGACCTGGGTTCGTTCTACCTGGACATCCTGAAAGACCGGCTCTACACCACCGCGCCCAAATCGCTGGCGCGGCGCAGTGCCCAGACCGCGCTGTGGCAGATCACCCAAGCCATGCTGCGCTGGATGGCACCGTTCTTGAGCTTCACCGCCGAAGAGGCCTGGAGCGTGTTGGGCACGGCTGGCAAAACCCCGACAGCCACGCGTGAATCGATCTTCATGGACACCTATGTCGCCATGGGTGACGCCGATGCCGCCCTGCTGGCCAAGTGGGCTCGGGTGCGCGAAATTCGCGACTTGGTCAACAAAGACATCGAAACCCTGCGCACTGACGGCCAGGTGGGCTCGTCCCTGCAGGCCAATGTGGCGCTGACGGTGAACGCCGACGACCATGCGCTGCTGCAAAGTCTGGGCGCAGACCTGAAGTTTGTGTTCATCACATCCGCTATTGAGTTGGTAGCTGGTGACGTTTTATCTATAAGGGCTAGCGCCTCAAATTCTGTAAAGTGTGAACGCTGCTGGCATTACTGCGACGACATCGGTTCAGATGCCGCACACCCCACCCTGTGTGGCCGATGCAGCAGCAACCTGTTTGGCGCGGGTGAAACCCGCACGGTGGCCTGATGGCACGCAAATCGGGTTCAGGTGGCAGGCCGAGCCACAGCTTCACATCGACCGCGTCAGGTGGTTTGATGCCCTGGCTGGCCCTGGCCTTCATGGTGCTGATCATCGACCAGTTCACCAAGGTGCTGGTGGTGGGGTACTACCAGCTGGGTGACAGCAGCTTTGTCACCAGCTTTTTCAACGTGGTGCGGGTGCACAACACCGGCGCGGCGTTTTCGTTTCTGGCCAGCGCCGGGGGGTGGCAGCGCTGGTTATTCACCGGTATTGGCAT
>CAIOAQ010000522.1 GCA_903856025.1 uncultured beta proteobacterium | reverse complement strand
TCTGCGGTGTGGGTCTTGGTGCTTTGGGCCATTGTTGGGCGCATTGGGCTTGGATTTATTTTGCCATCACTGAACTTGGGTGCGTTACGTCCACTTGAAAAAAGTCTGCTATCTCAGGGCGCGAGTGCTATCAATTTTCTACGCATGTTGGGTGGCGCAATTGGCGTCAGTCTGTGTGGCATCGTGCTCGAGTGGCGCCTGTCAGTACACGGAGTGTCCCTGACTCAAGGGGCAAGCAGTCCAGCAAGACTGGCGGCCTTCGATGAGTCTTTCATGATGTTGGCTGCAATTTGCGCGTTGGCATTATTCGCCTCATGGCGACTTCGAGATGCGCCAGTGGCGGGGCGTGAAACCAAGGATACGACTGGGAAGTAGGTTCGCGGGCAGGTGTGCCGGAACTCCTTCGGCGTTGCACCGTTTACGTTTTGATCTCCCGCGAGGGCTGTTTAACTCTAGGCCTGTTGCGCAATATCAAGCGCCCGGAGTCGGCAATCTGGATCAAATACGTCGCAGACCAGGATGAATTCGTCTGCTTCGGTCATTTCCTGTAATCTTGCAAATGATTGAGCAACCGTCTGTAGTCCTCCGATCACCGCCATGCCAAGAAAATCCGCGATTGCGCTGCGTTCGGCTTCACCAAGTGAGTGAACAAAGTCCCGGGTTGGAGCCTGGAGCTTCTTTCGTTCTCCAGTCAGAATGCCAAGCACGCGCTGGTAAATGCTGCTAGTCAGGAATTGAGCTTCCTCATCGGTGGGTGCCGCAACCAAAGGAACACCAATCGCCACGTACGGCTTTGCCAGATCTTTCGAAGGTCGAAAATTGGCACGGTACAGACCAATGGCTTGCATCATCAATTTCGGCGCAAAGTGGGAGGCGAAGGCATAGGGCAGCCCGCGCTCAGCGGCCAGCTGCGCTGAAAACAAGCTCGATCCCAGCAGCCAGATCGGGACATGGGTTCCGGCACCCGGATTGGCCACCAAACGCTGGTCAGCGCGAACGTCACCGAGCAACTCCTGAAGTTCGGAGACCTCGCGCGGGAAATCCTGTTCAGTCTCAACTCGATTGCGTCGAAGTGCCCGCATCGTAAGTGCGTCCGTTCCTGGTGCACGCCCTAGTCCCAGGTCAATACGATGGGGATACAGCTCAGCCAGCGTACCAAATGCTTCGGCTACGACCAAAGGTGCGTGGTTGGGCAGCATGATGCCACCTGAGCCTACCCGTATGCTTGTCGTTCCTGCAGCAATATAGCCAACCAAAACGGCTGTCGCGGAACTGGCGATGCTAAGAAAGTGATGGTGTTCGGCAAGCCAAGAGCGTTTAAAGCCCAGCTTCTCTGCGTGCTGTGCGGTACGCAGCGAAAGAGCCAGAGCTTCTGCAACACTTCCGCCTTCACGCACAGTGACCAGGTCGAGCATGGAGAGTTTTGCTTTAATTTTGTTCATCATTGCAAGTTTGTCTGTTCAAAGTGAATGACCGTGGTGTTACATGGCCCAATAGAATGGCCGCTCCTGTCAGTTGAAGTGGATGAATTCGCATCCCCACTTCAGCACATTTCGATGCCGCTAAAGGTGGGAGCGTCCATCCCATTGGGCCTAATAGATTTGGAGCCAGCTTAATAGCGATTGTCCCGATCATCACGTCCATACTGGCGATTTCGTCGTGAAGTTCAAGATACCGTCTACTCAATGTCTTGAGGTTGATCCGTTAGGCCGATTCAACATTGCTGTAGTCGTACAGGTTAGCGAATCGTTCCTGTCGTCACTTGATCATGGAATTAAACACGAACCTAACCAGTTACTATTGTTCCCTCGATAAATCCATGAGGAACTCCTTCCGCCATGACTGAAACTCCACTTCAGCGAGAACGACTCGAGAAGCCGACGCTCATCTACCCGTTCGAAGCCCCTCCCGATGTGGGCAAGGTAGTCGAGATTGCACCCGGCGTGGTCTGGATGCGCATGCCTCTACCTTTCGTTCTGAACCACATCAATGTCTGGGGTATTGAAGACGATGGTGGTTGGGCCGTGGTTGACACCGGCATGGGTACCGACGAAACC
>CAIOAQ010000521.1 GCA_903856025.1 uncultured beta proteobacterium | reverse complement strand
TGCCCGACGCACAAGAAGACCTGCTCTATCTTCAAGATTACATGCTGGATCAATGGGGTGAGATCGAGTGGCTAAAGGCTGAAGATGAAATTTTTGAAAAGCTACAACTTGTAGATACCGGGAACTACCCAGGCACTGCGGTAAAAGAGCTGGCAACGGTTGGTATTTTTGAATACCAATACGTTTTTACATCACATCACAAGCTAGTCTACCGACGCATCTCCGAGAATGTTTATGTGTATGCCATCGCAGGGCATAAGCAGGATTTTCCTTCATTGCTGATGAGGCGATTACTAAAAAGGTAAAGTGCCAACTTCCGAACCGGTTCCTGGCTTCAGTGGCGGTGACTCGCAAAATGGGATGCTAAAAGTTTTAGTCACTTTAGCCAATATTTTGTCGGCGTGGCATGCCAAACCCTTCGAATCCCACCCGCACGCATGCGTGCTCTCTCCGCTAAAAATAAAACACCCCGTAAAAAATTGCGGGGTGTTTTATTTGATGCTGACGGGGCAAAAAGGATGGTTCTGCCAACTTGCTCAGGCGGGTGATCCTCATTGTTGTTCGACCGAGAAGTGAACAGCTGTTCAGAACTTTTCATATCCCATCAGATAACGCCATTGACCAGCGGCCAATCCTGCCATTGGTACGCGGCCTATTCGAATACGCTTGATGGATATGATAGACAACCCTGCCCTGCTGCAAAGCAGCGTGATCAGCCTTGAAGATAATTCTTTGCGTGCGAAGCGCAGACGCGTTTCATTTTGCCAGCTGACCTTGGCCGGCTCGGAGGGCTTGCCATGAAAGACGATGCTCTGGTTCAAAAGCTGCAGGCCACCTTCAACAATCTGACCACTGACCTCAACTACGAATTCCTGCTCTAAGCGAGACAAATCATCAACCAGCTTGCGCTTTACACGCCAATCTTGAGTAAAGATCACCATGCCACTGGCAGTATTTTCTAGCGGATCAAGCATGACCAATTCTTTCAGATGCCTTTTCAGAAAACGCAAACCCGAACGGTCTTCCGCCGATTGATTTTCAGCCACAATCAGATCGATAAGATTCGCTACGGGCATACCTGCCGGCTTATGCAGTTGGATGGTGACGGCCTCAATCGGCGTCAAGTCAGCATCCGGCAGCAAGGCAATCTGCTCCTGCGCCGTCACTCGATAGCCGGGTTCTTCGACCACGACGCCGTCAACTGTCACCGCAGCACCTTCGATATACAGAGTCGCCTCTCCACGAGAACAATTGAAGAGTTCGGCAACGCGTTTTGCAAGACGGATGGAATCAGACATGAACACCACTTCAAATAAGACTTTCTATTGTAAAGCCTTTGTTGGTGGTGGCCAGATAACGTTGCCCACTCACTCGTGAACATTTTTTTCTTACCCTACTAGAGGCAAGTCATGTGCGCTTCACAGTCGTTTCACGCTGTCCGATGGGACATCGCTCTCTCCGCTAAAAACAAAAAACCCCGCAAAAAATTTGCGGGGTTTTTTATTTGATACTGGCGGGGCAGAAAAGCTTGCTCCACTAACTTGCCCAGGCTAGCGATCCTCAAATTTTGATGAGACACGGGATTCGAACTGTGGCCCGCAGCCAACATGCGAAGCTTGCAGCGCATGGCGCCACACGCTACAATTTCAACATGATTCGTCACTTCAAGCACAAAGGAGTTGAGCGTTTTTTTCGATCTGGCTCCCGAGCCGGTATTCAAGCCATGCATGCCCTGCGTTT
>CAIOAQ010000520.1 GCA_903856025.1 uncultured beta proteobacterium | reverse complement strand
TCAAGAGCCCGAAAAAAGTCCAATGAATCCTCAGCCTCTTATGCCCCGTCAAATGTGTCACAACATTCGGTCTTGGAGGGTCAATGTGCCACCGCCAACAGGCGTGGAGGCCCATATTTTGGGCTGCTCAACCGACAATGGAGGCTCCAATTGCGGAGTGTGGGACGAAGCTGCCGGGGTCTGGTCAAATTATGACGCAGCACAAGAAAGAAGTGCAACTGTGCATGCGCTTTCTGCAAATCCGGGAGTTCTTCAGCGCACGTGGCCGTTTACCGACTCTGACACGCTTGCATTTGTTTGGTATATGTAGCAACATCACTACATAAACCATGTAACGGGGTGTCGCCATGACCATTACAACCTTATCAAGTCGCGAGTTCAACCAAGGGGCAAGCGAGGCAAAACGGGCAGCAAACAACGGGCCGGTGTTCATCACAGATCGAGGCCGACCGGCTCATGTGCTTATGAGCTTTGGTGACTATCAACGACTCACAAAGCAGCGGCGTAACATTGCCGATACGCTGGCTATGCCGGGTATTGCCGACATCGAGTTTGAGCCGCCGCAGGTGATCATCGAAACTCGACCGGTTGATTTCTCATGATGTTTGTTCTCGATACCAACGTGGTGTCCGAACTGCGCAAGGTGCGGCTTGGTAAGGCAGATACGAACGTGACAGCATGGACGCAAAGCGTTGATGCGGCTGACCTCTTTGTATCGGCCATCACCATCATGGAACTGGAACTTGGCGTTCTGTCAATTGAGCGAAAGGACGCTACCCAGGGGGCCATGTTTCGTTCGTGGCTAGAACAGCACGTATTGCCTGAGTTTTCGGGGCGTACGCTGCCTGTCGATACCGCCGTGGCACAACGATGCGCCCGGCTGCATGTACCCGACAAGTGCAGCGAGCGCGATGCACTCATTGCGGCAACCGCTCTCGTGCACGGTATGACGGTGGTCACTCGCAACATCGCTGACTTTAAACCTACGGGAGTCGCCCTGATCAACCCGTGGGAAGTATCGTTGCTCTAGGATCCACGCGGATTCCCTTCGTACCCAATTGGCCACACCACAATCTAAAGTCGTAAGTCGGTATACACAGATTCACCCGAGTGAAGATCTGGCAGCCATTTTTACAACCTGTAATTCTGAAACAATGAGCGGAATATGAAAAGATCCCTTGGCTCCCTATTCGTCCTGCTCCTGCTGGCCACCCTGGGTGGTGCATACTGGCTGTATGGCAATTTGGACCACTTGGTGAAGAGCGGCATCGTCAGCTACGGCAGTGCGATGACCGGGGCAACCATGACGGTGGAGCGCGTGGAGATCAAACCAACCGATGGGCGAGGCACACTGAGCGGGCTGCTGATCGGTAACCCTGCAGGCTTCAAGTCGCCCTACGCGCTGAAGGTGGGTACGGTGGAACTGGAGGTAGAACTGTCCTCGCTGACGCAAGACGTGGTAGTGATCAAGAAGATCGCCGTGGTGTCGCCCGATGTCATCTACGAGAAGGGTGACGCGATGACCAACTTTGATGCGATTCAGAAGAACATCGCCAAATACCTGGGCCCGTCGTCCAAGGACTCCAAGGGTAAAAAGCTCATCGTGCAAGAGTTCATCATCAGTGACGCCAAGGCCCACGCCACGGCGCCCTTTGTCGGCGACAAAACCATCACTGCCGAGCTGCCAGACCTGCATCTGCGCGACCTTGGAAAGGCCAAGGGTGGCCTCACACCCGGTGAGCTGGGCCAAGAAATCGCCAACGCGCTGGAGCAGCGGCTGATGGCCTCTCTGAGTTTTGACCGCCTGATGAAGTCCGTCGGCAGTGCCTTTGAAAAAACGGGCAATGCCATCAAGGGGCTATTCAAGTAACTGCTGGGGCCGGTATCGGCGAGATTTCACATGAATGAATCCTGATTGATTCCAAATAGACGCTGTGAAAAGAGCGCACTAATGATGCCCCCGCCAATGGCAAGCCCATAGGTCAAAGTGATGGGCATCGTGTCCAGCAATAAACCGACCACGGTGAAATAAGTAATCGCGCCGATGGCCCCAATTGCAAATCCTCGCAAGAGGGAATGCGCCGCCTCCGGGCCACCGTGGCGATGTGAAAACGTACCCATCACCAAGCCGAAAATTGGAAGCGTAGACAAAAGCCCGCTCCACTTTGGCCCAACCACACTGGCAATGCTGGTCACAAACAGCACCATGCCTGCAGCTACGGACATGCGTGCGGGCAGGTCCCAGTTTGGCGGCTTGGGCGCTGCTTGTCTGGTTGTTGGCGCGCCTATCAAAAATACAAAAGAAATCAAAAGTGGATAACCAATGCCAGCTGCCAAGGCCAGACTTTGCGGCAATGCCGACAGGGCGAGGATGATCATGGCGCAAACCGTTGAGGCCACCAGTGCCGACGCAAAATAATGCAGTCGCTTGGAGGCGTGCACATAGGCGACGCAAAAAGCTGACATGGCGATGG
>CAIOAQ010000519.1 GCA_903856025.1 uncultured beta proteobacterium | reverse complement strand
CTGGCCATAAGTACATTACAATACTCAATGATCTGGACAGAAGCCGAGTGCTTGATATCATTGAGGATCGTACCCTGAAGGGTACGAAAAAGCTGCTGGAAACCCTTTCAAAACAACACCAGACCACCCGTTGCGCCCGCCAGGAGCATCGTCAAGGACAACTCGGAGGTGTAAAAAAATGCAATCACCAAAATGGCACCCAGGTCATCGATGATGGCCACCGCCGTTAAAAACACCTTCAGCGACGCGGGCACCCGCGCGCCCAGCAGTGCCAAAATTCCCAGGGCAAACGCGATGTCGGTCGCCATCGGAATGCCCCAGCCGCGCAGCGCCACGGTGTCATTCCAATTGATGCCTGCATAAAGCAGTGCGGGCACCACCATACCCCCCACGGCAGCCCCCGCGGGCAACACCACCTGGCGCATGGATGCCAACTCGCCGTCGATCAATTCGCGCTTGATCTCCAGGCCCACCAAAAAGAAGAATACGGCCATCCACAGGTCGTTGATCCAGAACAGCATGGGCTTGGCCGACACCCACACATCACCGCCCAGCCGGGCACCTACTGGGAAGTCCAAAATCCACTGATAGAACACACTCCAAGGCGAATTGCTCAGCAACAAGGCCAACAATGCGCCAAACGCCAGCAGCACGCCGCCAAGCGTTTGCGAATTGAAAAATGGGGTGGCATTGCGCAAAATGACTTTGAACATGGAGGAGTAAACCTGACTTACATCAACCAGCGCGTCAAGCAGCGTGGTTAAACTTGTATCCTACCGTGACATGTGAATCCGCAACTCTTTTAAGGTAACCCGCCATGAGCACCGCCATTCGCCAAGCCGACCTGATCGAATCCATTGCCGCTGCGCTGCAATACATCAGCTACTACCACCCGGCAGACTACATCGCCCACCTGGCGCGCGCCTACGAGCGTGAACAAAACCCAGCGGCCAAAGATGCCATCGCGCAAATCCTGACCAACAGCAAAATGAGCGCCACCGGCCACCGCCCGATCTGCCAGGACACCGGCATCGTCAACGTGTTCCTCAAAGTCGGCATGGACGTGCATTGGGAAGGCTTCACCGGCAGCCTGGACGACGCCATCAACGAAGGCGTGCGCCGCGCTTACAACTTCCCTGGCAACACCCTGCGTGCCAGTGTGGTCGCCGACCCCGAATTCCTGCGCAAGAACACCAAAGACAACACCCCAGCGGTCATCAACACCGAGATCGTTCCTGGCAACACCGTGGAAGTGACCGTGGCTGCCAAAGGCGGTGGCAGCGAAAACAAAAGCAAGATGTACATGCTCAACCCCGGCGACAACGTGGTGGACTGGGTACTCAAAACCGTGCCCACCATGGGTGCGGGTTGGTGCCCGCCGGGCATGCTGGGCATTGGCATTGGCGGCACGGCTGAAAAAGCCGTGCTGATGGCCAAGGAAAGCCTGATGGACGACCTGGACATGTACGAGCTCCAAGCCAAAGCGGCCAGCGGTGCGGAACTCTCCAGCGTTGAAAAACTCCGCCTGGAACTGTTCGAGAAGGTCAACGCGTTGGGCATTGGCGCACAAGGTCTGGGTGGCCTGACCACGGTGCTGGACATCAAGATCAAGATGTACCCCACCCACGCCGCCAGCAAGCCCATTGCCATGATCCCGAACTGCGCCGCCACCCGCCACGCCCACTTTGTGATGGACGGCAGCGGCCCGGTCTACCTGACACCACCGTCACTGGACACCTGGCCCGATGTGGCCTGGGCACCCGACTACGTCAAGAGCAAAAAGGTCAACCTCAACACGCTCACCAAAGAAGAAGTCGCCAGCTGGAAACCCGGCGACACGCTGTTGCTCAACGGCAAGATGCTCACCGGCCGCGATGCCGCACACAAGCGCATCAAAGACATGTTGGCCAAGGGTGAAAAGCTGCCGGTGGACTTCACCAACCGCGTCATCTACTACGTTGGCCCGGTCGACCCCGTCGGTGACGAAGCCGTCGGCCCGGCAGGCCCGACCACCGCCACCCGCATGGACGGTTTCACCGAGATGATGCTGGCCGAAACCGGCCTGATCGCCATGATCGGCAAGTCCGAACGCGGCCCCGTCGCCATCGAAGCCATCAAAAAACACAAATCGGCCTACCTCATGGCCGTGGGCGGCGCGGCTTACCTGGTCTCCAAAGCCATCAAAACCGCCAAGGTGCTGGGCTTTGCCGACCTGGGCATGGAAGCCATCTACGAATTCGACGTGATCGACATGCCGGTGACCGTCGCAGTCGATGCCCAAGGCATCAGCGTGCACAACACCGGCCCGGCTGAATGGAAAGAGCGCATTGCCACCGGTGAATTCAAGGGCATCACCGTCGCTGGCCAATAATTTGTCACAAACAGGTGGCGTAGAACAGGTCAGACATCCCATCGGGGTGTTTGACAGCGGCGTGGGCGGCTTGAGCGTGCTCAAGGCCCTGCGCGCCGAGCTGCCGCATGAAGACTTTGTGTACGTCGCCGACAGCGGCTTTGCACCCTATGGCGAGCGCAGTGGCTGCTTTGTACAAGACCGTGCTCGCCTGATCACCCAGTACCTGCTGGATCAGCAACCTGCCATCAAAGCCCTGGTGATCGCATGTAACACCGCCACGGCGGCGGCGGTTCAGCTGTTGCGCCAGGAGCATCCCGGATTTCCGATCATTGGCGTGGAACCGGCGCTGAAACCGGCCATTGCGGCCAGCCGTACCCGTCGCATTGGCGTGATGGCCACCCGTGTGACCCTGGAGAGTGACAAATTCAACGCGCTCAAGCTGTCGCTGTCTGAACAAGCCACGTTCATTTGCCAGCCGTGTGACGGTTTGGCCGATGCCATCGAACGCGACGATGCTTCACAAATCGTAGCACTATGTACCCAATATACGAGGGATATGGGCCAATTTGGCATACACGAAGGACAAATTGACACCTTGGTGCTGGGTTGCACCCATTACCCGTTTGCCAGCCACCACTTGCAGCGATTGGTGGGACCACAGGTGTGCCTGATCGACAACGGCGAACCAGTGGCGCGCCAAACCCGCCGGGTGTTGCCAGCGCTGACAGACTACCGTGGCGAGGGCTGTCTGCAGCTGTTTTCCACCGGCAACCCACAAATCCTGACCGATGCCGCACAGCGCTGGCTTGGCGGCACCCCACACGCCCAAACCATGTCTATTGCAGGTTAGCGCGAGTTAGAGGCAACGCCCTCCAAATCGAGGGATTCGCAAGCCTGATCACGACGATACTGCGTTCTCTGTTCCATTTTGTAGTGAGCTTGCCATGACCATCTGTCCTATTGCCATCGCTGTGGGGTGCCAAAAGTGCCCCTTATTCAAAGTCTGCCCGGTCAAGTCGGTGCTGGGCGATGCGCCCAAAGCATCCGTCGCCAAGCCGGTGGTCAGCAGCGCCAAAAAATCATCTGCCAAAGCACCCGCCGCCGCGTCCAAAAAGAAACCCACCAAACCTGCGGCCTCGCGCAAAAAAAACAGTTGATCACTTGACCCGCGCTATCAACGGGTCAAGCAAATCCACGAGTGGCACCGGGCTGGCAATCCCGGATAATCGCTGCCCATGAACCAACTCCTTTCGCTCCTGCAGCCCTACCCTTTTGAGCGGTTGCGCCAGCTTTTCTCAGACATCACCCCCAACCCCGCCTACAAACCCATCAGTCTTGGACTAGGGGAACCTCGCCACGCCACGCCCAAGCTTATCCAGGATGCCCTGATGGCAGCCGTCACCCGCAGCCCCAGCGGTTTGGCCAGCTACCCAGCCACCCCCGGCGAGCCAGCGCTGCGTGAGGCCTTTGCCCAATGGTTAAAGCGCCGCTATGGCTTGGATGTGGACCCGACCACACAAATGTTGCCCGTGCTGGGCTCGCGCGAAGCCTTGTTTTCGTTGGCCCAAACCGTGGTCAATCGTGCGGCCAACGCCACAGACCCCAAACCACTGGTGGTTTGCCCCAATCCGTTTTATCAAATCTACGAAGGCGCGGCCCTGCTGGCGGGAGCCGAACCCTATTACGTGGCCAGCGACCCGGCGCGCAACTTTGCGCCCAACTGGGCCAGCGTGCCCGATGCCGTGTGGCAGCGCACCCAATTGCTCATCGTCTGCTCACCAGGCAACCCGACCGGTGCGGTGATGCCGCTCTCGGAATGGAAATTATTGTTTGAACTCAGCGACAAGTTCGGTTTTGTGATTGGGTCAGACGAGTGCTACAGCGAGATCTATTTCCGTGACGAGCCCCCGCTGGGTGGCATGGAAGCCGCCGCCAAGTTGGGCCGCACCGACTTCAAAAACCTGGTGTCACTGACCAGCCTGTCCAAACGCAGCAATGTGCCCGGCATGCGCAGCGGCTTCGTGGCCGGTGACGCCGCAGTGATCAAGCCGTTTTTGCTTTACCGCACCTACCACGGCAGCGCCATGAGCCCGGTGGTGCAAGCGGCCAGCACGGCGGCCTGGCAGGATGAAGCCCATGTGGTGGAGAACCGCGCCCTGTACCGCGCCAAATTTGCGCAAGTCACCCCCCTCTTGTCCAAAGTGATGAACGTCACACTTCCCGACGCCGGCTTTTACCTGTGGGCCGACATTGCCGGTGACGATGCCAGTTTTGCCCGTGAGTTGTACGCAAACTACAATGTCACCGTACTTCCGGGCAGCTTTTTGGCACGCACTTCACAGGGCCACAACCCGGGTCTGGGGCGCATTCGCATGGCCTTGGTGGCAGACACCGCAGAATGTGT
>CAIOAQ010000518.1 GCA_903856025.1 uncultured beta proteobacterium | reverse complement strand
GGCACCACGGCCACATTGAAGCCCAGTTTCGCCGCTTCTTTCAGTCGCTCCTGTCCCCGCGGAGCCGGACGCACCTCGCCAGCCAAGCCGATTTCACCAAACGCAAAGAAGCCTTTTGGCAGAGGTTTGCCACGCAGACTTGAGGTGATGGCCAGCAACACCGCCAGATCGGCAGCAGGCTCGGAAATGCGCACGCCGCCCACTGCGTTCACAAACACGTCCTGGTCCATGCACGCCACGCCAGCGTGGCGATGCAACACCGCCAGCAGCATCGCCAGCCGGTCTTTGTCCAGTCCCACGCTCAAGCGCCGGGGACTGGGCCCGCCGCTGTCGACCAAGGCCTGAATCTCCACCAACATCGGCCGAGTCCCTTCCAGGGTGACCATGACACAGCTGCCCGGCACCGGCTCGGCGTGCTGGCTCAAAAAGATAGCGCTGGGGTTGCTCACCCCTTTGAGACCTCTTTCTGTCATGGCAAACACGCCAATTTCATTCACCGCGCCAAAACGATTTTTGATGGCGCGTACCAGCCTGAAGCTGCTGTGCGTGTCGCCCTCAAAGTACAACACGGTGTCGACCATGTGCTCCAGCACACGTGGCCCGGCAAGTGCGCCTTCTTTGGTGACGTGGCCCACCAACACAATGCAGACACCGCTGGCCTTGGCGGCACGCGTCAGGTGAGCGGCACATTCGCGTACCTGCGCCACCGAACCAGGAGCCGAGGTCAGTTGTTCGGAGTAAACCGTTTGAATCGAGTCGATGACGGCAATGTCAGGTTGCATGCTGTCGAGCGTGGCCAAAATTTTTTCTAGACCAATCTCGGCCAACACCTTCACTTGAGATCCGTCGAGTCCCAGCCTGCGCGCGCGCAAGGCCACCTGTGCCCCGCTTTCTTCGCCGGTCACATACAAGGTACGTTGGCCGCTGCGTTGCAAGGAATCCAGTGCCTGCAACAAAAGGGTGGACTTGCCAATGCCGGGATCGCCGCCAATCAAAACCACGCCGCCCTCGACCATGCCACCCCCCAGCACCCGGTCCAATTCTTCGTGGCCGGTGGGGGTACGGGCGAAATCGACTGCGTCAATGTCACCCAACACGGCCACTTCAGCAGTTTTGGCCAATGACGCAAAGCGGTTTTTTGTAGGCGTTGCGGTCTCTGACACCGACTCGATCAGCGTGTTCCAGGCGTTGCAGCTGGGGCATTTTCCCTGCCATTTCGGGCTGGTGCCGCCACATTCAGAGCAGACGTAATGGGTTTTTTCTTTGGCCATACGTAGATGTTACTGTATAAAACAACATGTACTCTGCGAAACTTCTGCTGTGAATCTCCTTGTTGCTTCAACACATGGTTTATGCCGAATGTGTGTTTTGCCAATAACGCTGCGTCCTCTGGATAACCTGGGCAAGCAGGGCGATCGATGCCAAATATCACCGAAGTCTTCATGTGTAACACCACACATTTTTGGCAGTTTTGAAAAAAAATATTTCAAAACAAAAACTTGGCGTATCATGCGAATCGTATTGTTTCCAAAAACAGTACAGGTTTGCGGTGAATGTCAGTCTCGCGTCTGCTCTAAGTCTTCTAAGGTTTGGTTGTTGCGGTTTTTAGACTCCATCGCGTTTTGAGTTATTTTGAGGAGTCCTTTCATGGGCAACAAACTTTACGTAGGCAACCTGCCTTATTCTTTCCGTGACGACGATCTGCAACAAGCGTTCGCTGCCCACGGTACCGTCACCAGCGCCAAAGTCATGATGGAACGTGACACCGGCCGCTCTAAGGGTTTCGGTTTCGTTGAAATGGCAGATGATGCCCAAGCACAAGCTGCTATTGCTGGCATGAATGGCCAACAATACGGTGGTCGTGGCATCGTGGTGAACGAAGCCCGTCCGATGGAACCCCGTCCTCCCCGCTCAGGTGGCGGTGGTTTCGGTGGTGGTAGTGGTGGTGGTGGCGGCTACGGTGGTGGCGCTGGCGGCGGCCGCTCAGGTGGCGGCGGCTACGGTGGTGGCGCTGGCGGCGGCGGTAGCCGTTCAGGCGGCGGCGGTGGTGGTGGTTACGGCGGTGGCCGTAGCAGCTACTAAGCTGATCAAACAACTGTCAGGCGCAAGCCTGACAATTCAAAAGGGTCCTTCGGGGCCCTTTTTGTTTTATACCGCAGGCAACATTCATTGCATTTCTGACTTTGCGCGCGGTTTGCGTGGCCTGCCTGCAAAGATCCTGTCAAACACGGGGTTCGGCAAAAGACGCAACAGTTTGGCCACCACACCCATTT
Organism: uncultured beta proteobacterium; assembly: GCA_903856025.1. Lineage (GTDB taxonomy): Bacteria > Pseudomonadota > Gammaproteobacteria > Burkholderiales > Burkholderiaceae_C > Rhodoferax. Next base: position 4,465 of record CAIOAQ010000518.1, on the reverse strand, counting down.
GCCATGGAATCACACGGTAGCTGTTGCCAGCCTCAATGGTTTGGAAAGCCTGCTTCGCAAACGTTTGTGCATCCATCAAAAAGGGCATGTGGTAGCTGTTGTTCTGGGTCAATGGCGTGGCAATGTAGCCAGGACAAATGGTCAGCACCTTGACACCGCTGGCGCGCAGTTCGCCACGCAGACTTTCGCAATAGCTGATCACCGCAGCCTTGCTGGCGCAGTAACCGCCATGACCAGGCAGACCCCGAATGCCCGCGACGCTGCCAATGCCCACCAAGGTCCCCGAGCCACGCAGGGTCATGGGTTCGATGAATGGGCCGAAAGTCGCGACGACGCCCATCACATTGGTAGCCAAAATGCGCGCCATAACCTCCAGGTCGGCGCGCACCGATGAGTCCACACCCATACTGATGCCTGCGTTAGCAATCACGATGTCAGGCACGCCCTGGCGGGCCAGCACGGACGCTGCCAAGGTTGCCATGCCGTCTACATCTGACACATCTGCGCTATATATTACGTAGCTGCCTTCGCTTATTTTAAAAGGGCTAAGCCAGGATTTAACTACATCTTCACGGCGAGCAACCAAGGCGAGTCGGTACCCTTTTTTGGCATATTCGAGCGCCATGGCCTGACCGATGCCACTGGATGCCCCGGTGATCAAAACCAGCTTTGTCATGCGCGTGTCCTCACGGGGATTTTTTGGGAACCAACACCCCACGCACCCGACCGGTCAGCAGCATGACCCGGTCCAGATTGTCAAAGTCCATGGCATCGGCTGTGAATCGGTCTTGTCCACGAACCAGCTCCACCGGTTTGTGAGACTTGACCCTCTCGGAGTTCATGAAGGCATGCAGAAACTCGCCGGTGAACGTCAGGCTGGGTTGCAAGTGCCCCTGAGCATCTGTCACCGCATCCCGCACCACTTTGGCTCCGCCCATCAGTTGTACCTCGGAACCATCCCCGTTGGTGATGGCCTGGCGGGCTGTAGCGGTTGTCAATCGACCCTGCGGACTGAACGACCGTATATGAATCTGGTCAATTTCCAGGGTATCCGTGTCCGGAAAATGCCGTGCCTGCGCACCACTGACCTCGCTTTTGAGTTGACCGGTAGCGTCATAGGTTCTGACGGCAAATTGGCGCATGAAATAGTCTGGCTCGTGTGTGGCTGTGACCACTGGCTTGTCGACCCCAGGCACGGGCGTGCTTCGCACCAGCCAATAGGTGCCCATGGCCAAAACACCCATCAGAAACACCGGCAAATACAAGGCCAACCGGTCCCAGAGCATTCGCACGGTATTCACTTCAACGCATCTTCCAGCAAGTTGACATAGCGCCCGCTGGCCACCAGCAACAAGTCGCACAGTTCACGCACTGCACCAGAGCCACCTGCAAGTTCAGTCACATGGTGCACCCGCGCCAATACTTCTGCTTGTGCATTGGCTGGTGCGCAGGCAAATGCGCTGCGGGTCAGCACCGGCAGATCAGGCCAATCGTCGCCCATCGCCGCGGCCTGCGACCAATCCAGGCCCAAGGCTTGCAAGCTGGCTTCAGCTGCCGGGCGCTTGTCTTCGGTCCCAAAATGGGCGTGATCGATCCCCAGTGCGGCCAAGCGCATGCGCAAAGCTTTGGAGTCACGCCCGGTGATCACCACCGGCGTGATGCCTGCGCGTTGCAGCAACTTGAGTCCATGACCGTCAAGGGTATTGAACCGCTTCAGCGTTTCGCCTGTTTCAGAAAAGTACAGGCCGCCGTCGGTAAGTACACCATCCACATCCAGAAACACCACGCGGATGCCCTGCGCTTTGAGCAACAGTTCCGGGTCAAAATTCAGTGCAGGAGTCATCAGATCACCTTGGCCCGCATCAGATCGTTGCTGTTGATCGCACCGCACAGGTGCCCGCTGGCATCGAGCACCAACACGCTGGTGATACAGCGCTGCTCCATCAACTCAGCAGCATCGACCGCCAAGGCGTCGCTGGCAATGGTGCTGGGGTTGGCATGCATGACTTGTTCAGCGGTGCAACTGCGCAAATCCACCCCCTTTTCTATCAAACGACGCAAGTCCCCGTCAGTAAAGATGCCTTGCACCTTGCCATCGGCTGCCGCCACCGCGGTGGCCCCCAAACCCTTGACGCCCATCTCGCGCATTAACTCGCTGAAGGTGGCCTGCAACCCCACGCGGGGCACCTGCTCACCACTGCGCATGATGTCAGACACCAACGTGAGCAATTTGCGCCCCAACGCCCCACCCGGATGGGAGCGGGCAAAGTCTTCGGCTTTAAAACCACGCGCATCCAGCAGCGCCACCGCCAGCGCATCGCCCAATGCCAACTGTGCGGTGGTGCTGGCGGTGGGAGCAAGGTTCAATGGGCAGGCTTCCTTTTCGACACCACTGTCCAGGAACACATCGGCGTAGCGTGCCAGGGTAGATTCCGGATTGGCCGTCATCGCCACCAGGGGCGCACCCAGGCGTTTGATCATGGGCAAAATGGCCGTGAGTTCTTCAGATTCGCCGCTGTTGGATATCGCCAGCACCACGTCCACCGGCTTTATCATGCCCAGGTCACCGTGACTGGCTTCGGCCGGATGCACAAACATGGCCGCTGTCCCGGTGGAGGCCAAGGTAGCGACGATCTTGCGACCAATGTGCCCACTCTTTCCCATACCCATCACCACGACGCGTCCCTGTACGGCCAACATCAGGCCAACCGCCTTTATGAAGGCAGGTCCAAGACGTTGCTTGAGTCCAATCACGGCAGCGGCTTCGATGTCCAGGGTTTCGCGGGCAAGGCTCAAGGCTCGGTCGGCATCAAATCGGAGGGCGGAGTTGGGCAAACTTTTCATGGTGGCATTCTATCGATCGCAGGCGCTGTGACATGAGGTCTTGGTAGTATCAGGGGATGGATCCGCTTGACCTCACGTTGTTGTATCTGCTAGCTGCCGTGATCGGTGTGGTGACCTGCAGGTACTTGAAGCTGCCGCCCATGCTGGGATATTTGGCGGTGGGTGTGGTCATTGGCCCCAACGCCCTGGCACTTGCCAAAAATGCTGAGGGCGTGCGCCATCTGGGTGAATTTGGCGTGGTGTTCTTGATGTTTGTGATTGGGCTGGAGTTCAACCTGCCCAAGTTGCGAAGCATGCGCAACCACGTGTTTGGTTTGGGGTTGTTCCAGGTGGCGCTGACCATTTTTCTGACCACCGCTGCAAGCATGACTTTTGCCTTTCTGGCCCCGGCACGATGGGGTATGGACTGGCGCACGGCACTCGCCCTTTCCAGCGCCTTGGCCATGAGCAGTACCGCCATCGTGGTGAAACTGATGAGCGAACGGCTTGAACTTGAAACCGAGCACGGCAAACGTGTCATGGGTGTGCTGCTGTTTCAGGACCTGGCCGTGGTGCCGCTGCTGGTGCTGATTCCAGCGCTGAGCGCAGCGCCCGAGCAAATGGCCACTACCCTGGCCTGGGCCATGGTCAAGGCCGCGGGGCTGATTGCGGTGCTGCTGGTGGGCGGCCCACGCGTCATGCGCTGGTGGTTAACCCTGGTGGCGCGGCGCAAGAGTGAAGAATTGTTCGTGCTGAACCTGCTGCTGGTCACATTGGGGTTGGCCTGGTTGACCGAGCTTGCGGGTCTGAGTCTGGCATTGGGCGCATTCATTGCCGGCATGCTGATTTCAGAGACCCAATACAAACACCAGGTGGAGACCGACATTCGACCATTTCATGACGTCTTGCTTGGACTGTTTTTTATCAGCATCGGCATGATGCTGGACTGGCGACTGGTCATCGAACACTGGCAACTCGTGCTCTTTCTGATGACGGTGCCGGTGATTTACAAGGCGGTGATGGTGACCTCTTTGGCGCTGACCTTGGGCTCCAGCCAAGGGGTCGCGTTACGCACCGGCCTGTATTTGGCACAAGCGGGCGAATTCGGTTTTGTGTTGCTGACACTGGCGCAGGTCAACAAGCTTGTACCACCCGAACTATTGAACCCGACTCTGGCCGCCATGGTGTTGTCGATGCTCGCCACACCGTTCATCGTGATGCACAGCGGTGCACTGGTGATGCGCGTTGTCAGCAACGAGTGGCTGATGGAGTCCGTGCAAATGACAACCATCGCACGCAGATCCATCAAAGCCAACAAGCACGTCATCATCTGCGGTTATGGCCGATGTGGCCAAAACCTGGCGCGCATCCTCGACAAGGAAAATATTCCTTACATGGCTCTGGACCTGGACCCCGATCGGGTGCGCCAGGCCGCCGCCGCGGGTGACTCTGTGGTATTTGGCGATGCCGCGCGTCTACAAGCCCTGATGGCCGCAGGTCTCGCTCGCGCCAGTGCGGTGGTAGTGACTTACCTTGAAACCCGAAGCGCTATGAAAGTGTTGGCGCACATCCATGAGCATGCGCCGCAAGTTCCGGTCGTGGTGCGCACACAAGATGACCACGACTTGGAGGCCTTGCAAGG
>CAIOAQ010000517.1 GCA_903856025.1 uncultured beta proteobacterium | reverse complement strand
CTGCGCAAGTTGGGCCGCTACCAGCGGTACATAGGATGGGTTGTTGGTTTTGCCGCGGTAAGGCATGGGTGCCAGGTAAGGGCTGTCCGTCTCGATCAACAACCGATCCAATGGAACCATCGCAGCCACATCCCGCAGGCTTTGTGCACTCTTGAAGGTCAAAATGCCCGAAAAGGAAATGTAAAAACCTAGGTCAAGCGCTTGCCGTGCCACCGCTTCGTCTTCGGTGAAGCAATGGAACACACCGCCTGCGCTGGTGCCGCTGCCGTCTTCACCCTCGTCACGCAACACCGCCAACGTGTCTTGCGAAGCTTGCCTGGTGTGGATCACCAGGGGTTTGCGCAACTGTCGTGCCGCCCGAATGTGGGTACGAAAGCGCTCGCGCTGCCAATGCATGTCGGCCACGCTGCGACCATTCAAACGGTAATAGTCGAGCCCGGTCTCGCCCACCCCCACCACCCGCGGCAATGCCCCCAGGCGTACCAGCTCTGCCACATCAGGCTCTCGCACGCCCTCGTTGTCAGGGTGGACCCCCGCAGTGGCCCAAAAATTATCGTAGTCCAGCGCCAGTTGATGAACCGCATCAAACTCTTCCAGCGTCGTGCTGATGCACAGCGCTCGGTTGACTTTGGCTTGCGCCATGGCCTGTCGAATAGCAGGCAACTCGGAGCGCAACTCCGGAAAATTGAGATGACAATGGGAATCAGTGAACATGGCTGAAAAATGGCTCGCCCGCGGGCCTGAGCCGGATTTATATGGTTTGTGTGGACCGGTCGGAGGCCAGTTGCCCACCCAGAATTTCTTCGATTTTGAGCTTCAGAAGGTGGGACTTTTCATCGTCCGGAAACACCACCCCCACCCCCTGGCTGCGGTTCTGACTCGCTTTGGGGGGTGTCACCCAGGCCACTTTGCCCGCCACCGGGTAACGCTGGGGGTCATCGGGCAACGAAATCAGCACATAGACCGCGTCGCCCAGACGGTAATCACGCTGTGTGGGAATGAACATGCCACCCGTACCAAAAATGGGAATGTAGGCGGCATACAAGGCCGACCTTTCCTTGATGGCCAACTGGATCACACTGGGACGCGGAGCCCCGGTGCGGCCGACGTTTTTATCAGTGGGAGGGGTTGACTGGTCCATCATGTCTTCGAGTTTAGAGCCAATTGTGCCTGGCTGACCAAAGCTTCCTGCATCAAACCGGGGTTGAACGGGTGTTCGACCGTTTTCATGGCAGCCGCCAAATTCTTCGACCAGGCGGTCAAGCCCTGCCAATTACCCACCTTGGGCAAGTCTGCCGTCTCAAAAAAACGGGGGGCTGCGCCGCTGCGCTGGGCCAGCAAGTCATGACACAGCTTGTGCAACGCATCCAGCGTTTGCGCAGGTGTCCAGTCCTTGAAAACGCCGACCTCGCCGTTTTGCACCGCACGCGGCAGACGGGGCCACAAGTCGCTGATTGACGCGAATTGCAGGGCGTCCTGCGGCCGCCCCCCTGCGGCCCTGAGCATCACTTGCGCCTGCGTTGGAGGCACACCAAGCGCTTGGAGCCAAGCCATGGCCGCAGGCTGATCCGGCCACACCATGGTATGGCCCAGACAACGGCTGCGGATGGTAGGCAGCAACTGGTGTGCGGCATCGGTCGCCAACGCAAATTTCACGTCACCGGCAGGTTCTTCCAGTGTTTTAAGCAAGGCATTGGCGGTGTACATATTCATGCGCTCGGCAGGAAACACCAGCACCGCCTTGCCTCGACCACGCGAACTGGTACGTTGGGCGAACTGCACCGCGTCACGCATCGCCTCCACCCGGATTTCTTTGCTGGGTTTGCGCTTTTTGCTGTCAATGTCGTCCTGCGCTTTTTCACTCAAAGGCCAGCCCAATTCCAGCATCACCGTCTCGGGCATCAGCACACACAAATCCGCATGGGCACGCACATCGATGGCGTGGCAACTGGCGCAAGCGCCGCACGCACCATCCGGCGTGGCGTGTTCGCACAACCAGGCTCGTACCATTGCCAAAGCCAGCTCGTATTGGCCCAATCCCGACGGCCCAGCAAGCAGCCAGGCGTGACCGCGCTGTGCCAACAAGGCCTGCGTTTGGGCAAGCAGCCAAGGTGCAACTGCCACAGCGGGGCTGCTCTCCACACTCATGCCAGACCTCCTGCATCCGAGCTGCCATTTGACAACCAACCCTTTTGTCTGAAAGCGGCGAGAACATCCTGCCAGACCGCTTCCCGACTTTGGTCAGCTTCAATGCGTGCAAAACGCCACGGTTGCGCGTCATGGCGTGCCAGGTAACCGGCCCGCACACGGGCAAAAAATTCGACTGGCTGTGCCTCAAACTTATCAGGAACCCGTGCACCAGCCAATCGCTGCGCGGCGATTTCTGGAGCCAGATCAAACCAAATCGTCATATCCGGTTGACGAACAAAATCACCTTCCACCCCTTGTTGTATCTGCACAAGTTGCTCTAAATAAGAGAGCGTATCCAAATCAAACCCGCGCCCGCTTCCCTGGTAGGCAAACGTGGCATCAGTGAATCGGTCGCACAGCACCACATCGCCACGAGCCAGCGCCGGCTCGATCACCTGCTTCAAATGGTCGCGTCGCGCCGCAAACACCAACAGGGCTTCGGTCATGGCATCCATCGGATCATTGAGCACCAAAGTGCGCAATTTTTCCGCCAACGGCGTCCCACCTGGCTCACGCGTGGTCACCAGCGACCTGCCCTGTGCCTTGAAAGCCTGGGCCAAACTGTCGATGTGTGTGGATTTTCCAGCACCGTCAATGCCTTCAAATGTGATGAATAGTCCGGTTGTTGTCATGAAAAAGCTCGGTTCACTGGCCGCGTTGGTATTTATTGACAGCCCGATTGTGCGCGTCCAAGGTATCGCTGAACTGGCTGCTGCCGTCTCCCCGCGCCACAAAATACAAGGCACGACTCTGGGCAGGTTGTGCCGCAGCCAGCAGCGAGGCCTTGCCCGGCATGGCAATCGGTGTGGGCGGCAGGCCAGCGCGGGTATAGGTGTTCCACGGGGTGTCTGTCAACAGGTCACGGCGGCGTAGGTTGCCATCAAATTTGTCACCCAAGCCATAAATCACGGTCGGGTCAGTTTGCAGCATCATGCCGATGCGCAATCGGTTGTTGAACACCGCCGACACCAGGGGTCGATCGCTTGCGCGTCCGGTTTCCTTTTCGACAATGCTGGCCAGTGTCAATAACTCGTCAGGTGACTTCAACGGGGAGTTGGCTGCCCGTTTGCTCCAGGCCTGCGCCAAATGGTGGTCCATGGCCCGCAAGGCGCGTTGCAACACTTTCAGGTCGCTGCTGCCTTTGGCATAGGTGTAGGTGTCGGGGTAAAACCGCCCCTCTGGCCGAGCTTGTGGCTGGCCCAAGCTTTGCATGATCAAATTTGGTTCCAGCCCTTGTGTATCGGGGGTAAGGCGCTCTGCCTTTGAGAGCGCCGAACGAACCTGTTTAAACGTCCACCCTTCGACCAACGTGACCGATCTCAGCGACTCCTCACCGCGGGTGAGCTTGGCGAGCAGACTGCGTGGTGTCAATCCGGTTTCTAGCTCGTAGCTGCCGGCCTTGATCAGCCTTGCCTCCCCGGACAGACGAAACCACCAGTAGAGCAGTGTCGGCGAGGTTTGCACACCGCTGTCTACCGCATCCTGAGCCACGCCACGTGGAGAAGTACCGGGCTCAATGGACAGATCAAGCGTTGCAGATGTGACGCTCAGTGGCCGGTTCACCCACCAAAAAGCCCAGCCCCCAAAAGCCATTGCCGCCACTATGATCAAACCGAACAATCTACGCACAACCCTGCCGCCTTATCAAAATTGGACTGCGCATGATAATTCAGCCATGTACTCACCTTTTCAATTATTAGACGGCGTTGCCCGGTTGACCCACATCGGCGTGATTCGGGCTCAGGGCGACGACGCTGCCAAGTTTTTACATGGCCAGTTGACCCATGATTTTTCTTTGCTGGGACTCTCACAGGCACGTTTAGCTGGCTATTGCAATGCCAAGGGCCGCTTGCAAGCCAGTTTCATCGGCTTCAAACGCAGCCCCACCGATATATTGCTGCTGTGCAGTCAGGATGTGCTGGCAGCCACCTTGAAAAGGCTGAGCATGTTTGTGATGCGTGCCAAGGTCCAGCTCAGCGATGCCAGCGGAGAATTTGCGATTTATGGACTGGCCGGGTCGGCTGCGGCAAACGCTTCAAAATCAATAGCTGACTATTCATGTACTGCGTGGGCTAAGGTTGATATTGATGATACATCGTTGGTCACGCTTTACCCGGCTGATGGCGTGCCACGGGCTTTGTGGGTATGCCCCGCCGCGTCACCCGCGCCCGAGGGCGCACCTTTAGCCGACGGCACATGGATCTGGGGCGAGGTGCGCAGTGGCATTGCCACCGTGACACAGCCCATTTTTGAAGCCCTGGTGCCGCAAATGCTCAACTACGAATCCGTGGGCGGGGTGAACTTCAAAAAAGGTTGCTATCCGGGACAAGAAGTGGTCGCGCGTAGCCAGTTCCGGGGCACTCTGAAGCGACGCGCGTACTTGGCCCATTCAGAGATGTCGCTGAAGGCCGGTGACGAGTTGTTTACCCCTGCCGATACCAGCCAGCCCTGTGGTCTGGTGGTGCAGGCTGCTGCATCACCCACCGGCGGATTTGATGCCATTGTGTCGATGCAGATCAGTGCCTTTGAGGCTGGTGGCGTGCGGACCGCCCAAGCCGACGGCCAGTTACTCGCCCTGGCACCGATGCCCTACCCCTTGCTGGCCGACGTTTAATCTGCGCATCCGTCTGCCACACGCTCCCGTAAACTATCGTAGGCTTAGCGGCATTTGTCCGGATTAAGGCTCGGGGTATCGGAAAATTTCGTCCGTATTTGCTCGACTTCGGACACCAGAGACAGAAATATCCCAAGCAAACGTGGATCAAAACTAATTCCCGACTGCCCCTTCATGAACTCGATGGCATCGTCAGTCGACCAAGCAGCCTTGTAAGGGCGAACACTTGTCAAGGCGTCAAAAACATCTGCGATCGCGACAATTCGCCCCTCAATAGGAATATTTTCTCCAGCCAAGCCATGTGGATAACCGCTGCCATTCCACTTCTCATGGTGGGTCAGTGCAACGCTACGTGCCAGCCGCAATAAATCGGAATCATGATCGCCAATGATCTCTGCCCCAATCTGCGCATGGGTCTTCATCAATTCCCACTCGTGACTGTCCAGCTTTCCGGGCTTGAGCAAGACATAGTCCGGAATGCCAATTTTTCCTACATCATGCATGGGTGCTGCATCCAGCAGGAGACCGGCTTGTGCTTCAGAAATGCCTGCAGCCAACGCGATCAGGCGCGAAGTCTTGCTCATTCTGATCACATGCATGCCTGTTTCGTTGTCGCGATACTCGGCAGCTCGACCAAGACGGCGCACCACTTCCTTGCGGGTATTTTCCAGCTCAAAGGTGCGTTCGCTCACACGATGCTCCAAGGCCAAATTCTGGTTGTGATTTTCAAGGTGAATCTTGACCCGCAGGCGAACAATAGCCGCATGGCACGGTTTGACCAAGTAATCGACCGCCCCGAGTTCAAGGCCTCGCTCTTCATCACAATGTTCGCTCAATGACGTCACAAAAATGACAGGGATGGCGCGGGTCGCCATGTTCAATTTAAGTCGCGTACAGACCTCATACCCATTCATTCCCGGCATCATCACGTCAAGCAAGATGAGGTCAACCGAGTCTTGCTTGACCACCGCAAGGGCGTCCACACCGTTCGTCGCAATGAGCACCCGATATAACCCTCGCAAGATGCCTGCAAGCACCGCGATATTTTCCGGGACGTCGTCGACCACGAGGATGGTTTGCATGCGGGACGAGCTCACCTCGAGGCAATCCATTGTCTGGCCTGATCCAGGGTATTACATATTTTGACTGGGTAGGGCATAGACGAGGGTGACGAATAAAAATCCGCAAGGGCTATAACTTCTGGCGCTTTCGCCACAATGGCAACAAAAACTCTGTCATTGAATTTGCCATCTGCAAACCTTTGCAGCGCCGCATTGGCCATTGTGGCCTTGGAGACATCGACTTCAGTCACCGCAAGAAAATCATTGACGCTGTATCGAAGTGCGGAAAACCGTGCATCTGCATGACCCATTTCAACCGAGCTTCGGATGTCTTCGGCCGTGAGAGTTTTAGAAAAATATCGAACAACACCCTCGTTTTCACAAACAATTTCCAAGGACATTTGGACAACTTTCGAAAATGAAGTTTGTACGATTGACGCAGCGCCAGCGCACTGCCAAGTGCGCAGACTTTACTACGTCAGGGAATTACCATGAATCGCCTCAAGTAATTTATTCAAGGCGGTTTCTGCCCCAGCGAAGTCGTAACGTTCAGTATTCGCCACAATCACTTTCCACTGAGCCCCATACTGCGAAGCCGACATAACCTTTGTCAAGTCAGCTGCCACTTCAACCGCATCGGCATCTCTTGCCGCCAACATTTTCCCAAAGTGATTCAACTGCACCAGATTCTGGTCATTTACAGAAGCCCATGCATCAGATACTGCTGCTAATTCTGAAATCTGAGAATCCACCAGCGCCAATCCGTCGCAAACAATTTGCAGTTGCCGCTTAACCACCTCGAACAAGGACTCGATTTCCATCAAGTTTTTCCTTCCGACAGCCACTTCCAAGTCCACGACACTTTCTGCCAGGTCACTTGCACCCAGAGTTCTGCTAATACCCTTTAAGGAATGAACCAATCGCTCCGCACTCGGCCAGGTTTGTGCCCTGATGGCCTCATCAAATTGCGGCTCAAAATTTCGCCCCAGGTTGTCTCTGAATTTCTTCAATACTTTCAGCAAAAGTGGTGCCCTTCCACCCACTTGTGCCAAACCCAACGCAACATCAATGCCCGGCAATGACGATAAGTTTTGAATTACCCGTGGCGAATCAGTCGCCTGACTTTCATTCAATAAGTCGTCTCCTGCTGCGAGCGTCGGAACACATTGCGCGAGTTGTTCATACAAGTTTTCCAGATGAACCGGTTTGGTCACATAGGCATTCATGCCCGCTGCCAGACAACGCCTTTTGTCCTCGGCCATCGCGCCAGCCGTCAATGCAATGATCACTATGTTTTGGTAATCAGGATTGGCGCGCAACTGCCGTGCGGCGGTGTAGCCATCCATGATTGGCATATGGCAATCCATCAGAATTACATCAGGAACCTTGTTCTCGACTTCTTGAATCGCCTCAACGCCATTACTGGCCAATCTGACGGTGAGTCCAACTCTGGTTAGTTGCTCACGAATGACCTCTTGGTTAAGGTCCAAGTCTTCTACCAGCAGAATGTCCAACGCATGAAAGCGTGACCAATGTAGCCCATCAGACTTGCGCCAACCGCTGCGGTGCCGGATGACGTGTTCAAGTCCGACGCATCGTGCAAGCTCTTCACATAAATTACGCACACTGACCGGTTTGGTCAGCAATCCGTCAACACTATGAAGTACGCGGCGAAGTGCCTCGTCTTGGGCATGGGCAGTGATCAAAATCATGGGTGGAGGAACTGCATTGCGTGCTGAACAAGCCAAACGTAGCTCTGTAGCAGTTGCCACACCATCCATAGACGGCATCACCCAATCAACCAGGCAAGCTAAAAAAACTGGCGCTTCGGGGCTTTGCATGAGTGCCACTGCCTCTGCCCCGTTCTTCATTGCAATCACATCAAGACCCAGTTGTTCAACCAGATGATGAAGAACTTGGCGAGCAACCGGATTGTCATCAACAATCAACACGGGTCTATTTGCGTAGTCGGCTAACTTGGCTACAAACTCTGCCACGCCTTGACGCCTGCGATCGACACCTTTCTGGTAACGCGCTGTAAAGTGAAAGGTGCTCCCCACACCAACTTCACTCTCCACCCAAATGCGACCACCGATAAGTTCGACCAAGTGCCGACAAATGGCCAGACCTAAGCCTGTGCCACCGAATCGTCGCGTGGTCGACGCATCGGCTTGAATGAACGGCTGAAACATATGGGATATCTGCTCGCCCGTCATGCCTATGCCTTCATCACTTACCGAGAAATGCAACTCGGTGGCATTCTCATCCAACGGTGTCGCTTCGACCTTGACGATGACGTTGCCGCCTGACGAGAACTTGAGCGCATTGGACACCAGGTTGGTCAATACCTGACCCAGCCGTAATGCATCGCCAATCAGCACGGCAGGGATACCGTCGACCACGTTGTAAGCCAGCTCGATGCCCTGATTCTCTGCTCGTAATGCCATCAAACTGGAAAGCCGCTCAAATACGTCATCCAGCTCAAAGGGGATGCTCTCCACCTGCATCTTTCCAGCTTCAATTTTGGAAAAATCAAGAATGTCATTGATGATGTGCATCAAACCATCCGATGCGACCTTGATCTTGTTGATGTAATTGCGCTGTCGGTCATTGAGTTCGGTATTGAGTGCCAAATCCGCCATGCCAACGATGGCATTCATTGGGGTGCGAATTTCGTGACTCATATTGGCGAGGAACAAGGATTTGGCTTCGTTTGAATGTTGTGCCACTTCTTTGGCTTGTTCCAAATCAGTGACCAGCGCTCGCACCACCGTCACGTCCTTTGCCACTCCAAGCACACCCACAAGTGCGCCTTGTGCGTCCCTGACCGCTACCTTGGTGGTTTCAAGCAGCACCTTTCGACGGTAGCCCTTGTGCTCAACCCATTCCTCGTACACAACAGGTATCAGGCTTTGGGCCGCAAGATAATCACTGGCCTGGAAAGATTCGACGATTTCAGGAGGTGAGAAATCATGATTCGCCTTCCCGATTACATCTGTGGCGGGCGCACCAATCAACCCTTCAAATGCAGGGTTACAGGAAAGAAACACCCCGTTGGTGTCTTTCATCCAAACCATATCAGGAATGGCCTGCAGCAACGCCTGTAGCTGGCCACGTTGGCGCTCCGATTCCTCCAGCTCATCCGTAATTGCCTGGGTCAATTGCAGCACCCGCTCTTCAGCACGGATTTGGTCGGTGATGTCAAGAAAGCTCCAAACCCTGCCCACAATTTGATTGCGAAATCGTTGCGGATTGGAAAATCTCGCAAATATTCGACCATCGGTGAACACGAGCCGGTCACTGGAAATCGCCTCCGGCCTTTGGTACAGCTCTGTAACGTTTCTTAAAAATGACTGAGGATCCTTCAACTGCTCTGCCGCAAATTGAAGCACCCTGCTGTCATCTACCGAGGCGATGAGGTCGGTTGGAATGCGCCACATTTCAGCAAAACGCTGATTGCTCGATGTAATTGCACCTTCGGTGCTAACAACCAGGATGCCATTGTTGGACGCCTCAAGCGTGGCTTCTAGCAGGGAGCGTTTCGTTTCCAGTCTTTCAGCATAGCGATTAACGTCAACGCTCGTTTCGAAATTTTTCCGAAGCAAAAATTCCCGCCACCAACCAATCATGGCGCATATCAAGACGATCGTGATGGTGTGGTAACTCAAATACGCAATGTGCCGTGTATCACCGCCGAAGCTCGTGTACATCGCCCATTCAAAGCCGATCAATGTGAGCAGGCCACTTGGCAAGGCATGATTGAATCGAGCCCCCAGAATGACAAAACAATACAGCTCAAGAATTGTGAAATTGAGGATGCCCACCCAAGAACTGAGACCTTGGCCGCCCTGCAATTCGATCACCAGCAACACCCAGAAAATCGTGATCGAAATGACCACGACCAATGCAGACATCACCGGTTCCCAATACGTTTTGGCATGGGATAAAAATGAATAGGCCAGCCCAGCCAGCAAAATTGGCGCACACAGGCTCAGTCGATAGTAGTTTGCCTTCACCTCTGGGTATGCAAGCATATCCACCAGAAAATCCCCAATGACGAGCAACAAGCCAAGCCCTAAACTTGCCTGCGCAAAACGGTAGTAAAAGCTTGTGTAATAGTCCGTAAACTGTCGCTCGAGGACCGGATCGTTGAAACCGAGAAATAGCCTTGGCAACAGCTTGGGGCTAGGCACGCTCTGATCATCTTTCATGGTGCGGGCTCGGTGAGTAAGTTTTAAACCAGACGACTGACATCCACATTCTGGGGATTCTAGATCGCATGTTAGCGCCATAAGCAAGGGGACTGGTGATGCCATTCTGCTACAGCGCGAGACACTTGTGCATTGCTTGCACACAGCGCAATGCGCCCACCGCATCCACTCAATGGTGCCGTTGGTAATACCAAGAAGAACAGATTGAAAGCGTGCCCTGCATCGTGACAAGGTGCAAATGGGCAGCAGAACACGAGCGCCTACCAACGGGTGACGCGATCAATCGCAAGGATTTCATCTCCGGAGCGTGCATGGCCACTGCAGCGCCGGCAAATCAGAAAAGCATCCATTAGCCTATCGCCGGATAGAACACGTCGAACGAATGGATTGGACAACAGGTGACATGCCAGCGCCCCAAATTGACATCACACCTTTCTGGCCAGTGGACCCAAGGTGATTTGTTCCAGCAAGTGCACCTGTTGCTCGAATTTGGCCCAATCCAGCATAGACCGCCGAATGAGCCCAGCTTGGACGGCTTTGGCGTACTGCTCCCGTACCATGTCAAAGGGCATGGCTTGGGCGAGTTCAACAGAATGCTTGAAACTGTTAACGACCTTTGTCATTTCTTGGGTGGACGTGTTCATTAAATCGATCAAGGCATCAGGCTGCCAAAAATCATTTTTAAGCGTTCTTACGTGTCGCGGAATCAATTCCGCGCATACGCCGTTCAAGGTCGTACACATCGGAGGATTGGGCAAGGTAGGCCTCGTCAAGGGTTTTCTGGTTTTGTAAACCGGGAAAGAGAGCTTTGATGAGCTCCATCAGATTGGACATGGTATGTCGCCTTCAAGTTGATAAGACCTCAGTATAAGGGTTTACCCCTATATTTGTTTGTCCTACCTCAATAAACCTTAGGGGTTCACCTCAAATTGAACACCATCTCCAGATGGTCAATGCCCGCTTCCACAAAAGCTGTCCCTCGGGGAATAAAGCCTTGTTTGACGTAAAAGGCAATGGCGCTGGCCTGTGCATGCAACATCACCTCGTGGTCGCCTCGGGCAGCCGCTGCCTGTATCAGGGCTTGCAACACCATCAGGCCCAAACCGCCCCCTCGCAGCACGCGCGTGACGGCCAGACGACCAATTTGTCCCACGCCGGGTTCGGCTTGCAACAAACGCCCTGTAGCCACCGCTTGCCCCAAGCGATTGCACAAGACCACATGAACAGCCGTCGCATCAGCACTGTCCTGCTCCAGTTCCTTTGGAATCTGCTGCTCTTGCACGAACACTGCGTAACGCACGGCGCGGGCACCTTCGCTCAGGGCCGTCCAGTCGCCCACCGCCACATCCAGGATTTTTTCACCTGCTTCATAAGCCATGAGCACCTCGCGCAGAGATGCCGGCACAGGCTTGGATTTTTGCGTAGCGGGGTCAGCAAACACATAAACCAGTTCACCCGTCACCACCGATTTACCCTCACAGCGAATGTCACCCTCAAATGTGATGGACGATTTGCCAATGTGCCGACAACTCAAAGCCACATCCAGCAGATCATCCAACTGGGCTGAGGCGTGGTACTCCAGCGTGGCCTTTTTTACATAAAGATCACCTCCCAGCGCTGCCATGCTGGCTTCATAGGGCAAGACCAAGGTACGCCAGTAATCGGCAAGCGCCGTGTCCAGGTACATCAGGTAATGGGCGTTAAAAACAATCTTTTGCATGTCCACTTCTGCCCAACGCACGCGCAGTCGGTGATGAAAGCGGCTTGGAATGGTGTTTTTTTGAGTCATGGGATGGTTCAAATCAAGGGCAATTACTTGGGCTTCGTTCAGGTGGCAGACCTGTCAAACGCAAGGCGTAGGGCGCGTGCTGCGTCCAGATGCGCACGTCGTGCTTCAGGAATGGCGCGACCCATTTTGATGAATTCATGTGTCACACCACGGTAAATTTCTAGGTCTACGGTCACGCCTGCAGCGCGAAGCTTGTCAGCATAGAGCACACCTTCATCCACCAGCGGATCGCATTCTGCCAAGCCGAACCAGGCGGGCGCAACACCATCCAGGTCATCGGCCAACAAAGGAGCAAAGCGCCAGTTCTCTCGATCCTGATGGTCAGGAATGTACAAATCGAAGAAATAGTCGATGTGCGCAGCTTCCAGCACAAAACCATGACCGAATGTCTTGTGGGACGGCGTGTCGGCGTGGGCCGTGGTGCCGGGGTAAAAGAGCAGTTGCAACTTCAAAGCCATCCCTTCGTCACGCGCTTGCAACGCACAGGCTGCGGCCAAGGTGCCGCCCGCGCTGTCACCGCCCACGGCCACGCGGCTGGCATCAAGCGCCTTTTCTAGCCCGTGTGATGCAACCCCTTGAACCGCGTCCCATGCATCTTCAAATGCGGTCGGAAAACGATGTTCCGGGGCAAGTCTGTAGCCGACAGACAACACAGCACATTGCGCCAAGTGGCTAAGTACACGACACAACACATCATGCGTCGCAATCGATCCAATGGCGAAGCCACCACCATGAAAGTACACCAACACCGGCAACACGCCATCGACCGGGGCATACAAACGCACGGGAAGTTCAAAGCCATCACGTGTGGGAACCGTAAAACTTTCCACCCGAAGCAACATCGGCGGAGGCACATCAAGTACACCCGCATTGACCTCGTAGACCTCGCGAGCTTGCTGGGGTGTAAGTGCGTGCATGGGCACCTGCCCGACACGTGCCATGCGCTCCAACACGCCGTGCATGGTGGGGGTCAGCAAGGTGCGGGGGTTACGGTGAGGCATGGTGTCGACATTCTTGGTAAAGTGCAGCAGACCCTATGCTAACCAACCCGAATGCGGCAATGAACCTGTCTGTTTGGCATCAACATTGCTTGTACCCGTTCAAGTCATTGACTGATCGATCTTCCTCTTCGAGACACACCTCATGTCCATTCACGCCGCACTGAACCACATCACCCACTACAGCTATGACCGACTGGTCAACCTGGGGCCACAAGTGGTGCGCCTGCGCCCGGCACCCCATTGCCGCAGCAAAATCATCTCGTACTCGCTCAAGATAGAACCCGAAGGCTGCTTCCTGAACTGGCAACAAGACCCGTTTGCAAACTACCAGGCACGCCTGGTGTTTCCGGACAAAACCACAGAGTTCAAGGTCACGGTCGATGTGGTCATGGACATGGCGGTTTACAACCCGTTTGACTTCTTTCTGGAACCTGCCGCTGAAGAATTCCCTTTCAGCTACGAGGCCGACCTGAAGCAAGAGCTTGCACCCTACCTGATT
Source organism: uncultured beta proteobacterium (assembly GCA_903856025.1). Taxonomy (GTDB): domain Bacteria; phylum Pseudomonadota; class Gammaproteobacteria; order Burkholderiales; family Burkholderiaceae_C; genus Rhodoferax. Next base: position 759 of record CAIOAQ010000517.1, on the reverse strand, counting down.
CCCGAGCCGGTCACACCCCTGGTGCAGGCCTATCTTGACAAAATAGACCGCACCAAGCGTCGCAGTGTGATCTTTCTGGTCGACCTGAATCAAAGCGTGCACGAAGCCGTCAGTTACACCATCCGCATGGAACCAGGCGTGCAAACGCCCGAAGAAACGCTCACGCTAGGGTCCGGATCATGCCGTGACTCGGCATGGTTGATGGTAAATTTGCTGCGTCATTGCGGCCTGGCAGCACGTTTTGTGTCCGGCTACCTGATTCAGCTCAAACCCGATGTGAAATCGCTCGACGGCCCCAGCGGCACCGAGGTGGACTTCACCGACCTGCACGCCTGGTGTGAGGTGTATTTGCCCGGTGCGGGCTGGGTGGGTCTGGATGCAACCTCCGGCTTGCTGGCGGGCGAAGGCCACATTCCACTGGCCTGCACACCGCAGCCGTCAGGTGCCGCCCCCATTGAAGGCAGATCCGACAAGTGTGAGGTGACATTCGCCCACCACATGCAGGTGTCGCGTATTTACGAATCGCCACGTGTCACCAAACCTTATACCGAAGAACAGTGGGCCGACATCATGGCCCTCGGTGAAGCAGTGGACGTGGAACTCAATGTCGCTGATGTACGCCTTTTTTTTGAGAAATAGAAAATTGTTCTTCATCTGAGTAGGCCGATAATTAAGTATTAATATAGGCCAGCTGGCTCCGTCTTCGAGGGACGGAATTCTTTCATCAATCGGTTCGACGCTAAAAATAATATTATTTGG
>CAIOAQ010000516.1 GCA_903856025.1 uncultured beta proteobacterium | reverse complement strand
TTGTAAAACATCGGCATCCCCGCTGGCAGGTCGAGACATGGCGAATCTCCATCTGAATTGATGGAGATATTATTACACTAATGAATTAGAAATGGAATTACAAGGCTTTTTGCAACAAGCGTAGCTATTAATAATATAGCTTCAAGCCAAATAAATTAGAGGGCTATAGCCTGAATTAACTATCAAGCCGGTAGTGTATTCTCAAGAATTGCTTGAACTGTCGGATGATGCCCAGCGCATCGTTGAGCTGGTCGCGCTCGAGCGTGCCCAGGCTGCTGAATTCAACCAGGTTGTTGACCTCTTGCCCCAGTGAAATCTGGCGCAGGTTGTTGCGCAGTTTCAGTGCCATCAACAGGTGCAGGGTTTCTGTCAGGTCACGCACCAAGGCCATAGGCAAAATTTCCTTCTTGGCCAGGGCTTGCAGTCGGTCGACGGTTCCCCGTGCCTCCAATCTGAATTCCAGCGCTAAGGCCCGTGCGCCATGAACGATGGGGAAGGTGCCGGATTTCTTCGAATCAAAGGTTTCTGGCTCGCGGCTGTGCATCAGGGGTAGACGGTTCCACCAGGCGCCGGTGGGCTCGGAAAACTGGTCAATCGCGCTGGCCATGCGGGCCATGTAGGTTTCACTGCCGATGACCATGTCGAGTGCGTAGTCGCGGGCGCTGTCGAGCAGCGCTGCATCGCCGACCACCGCACGGGCATCCATAAAAATGGCCAGATTCATTTTGCCCTCGGGCTCAGAGGCGTAGACCCATTGGCCGATGGTTTGCCTGAAGCTGGCCAGGCTCTGACACCACAATGGGTTGGTCACCATGATCTGCCCAGGGCAGGGCGGGTAGCCAAAGGTTAGCAGGGCCGCACTGAATTGCCGGGTGATGTCTTCCAGACCGGGGTAGTCAAAACCGTCACGCAGCAGAAGCGCGTTGTCTTGGTCTGTTTTTAAGATTTGCTCGCCTCGGCCCTCGCTTCCCATCACCAGAAGGCAGCTGCTTTGCACCAGTTCCGGAGGTGCCAGCAGCGTCCAGAGACGGGCAAAAATCTGGCTGTTGAGTTCACTGACCAGTTTGGAAATGACCTCGATGCGCATGCCGTCGCGCTGCAGCATTTTGATGGTGTCATCCACCTGCAGAGCCGCTGCTTGCAGTTCGGCCGTGGTGCGGGCTTGTTCGACCTGTAGGGTGATCAGGTGGGAATGGTTGGACATGAAACTCATCAGATCCAGTTGACTGAGCACGCCCACAATGTGCTCGCCATCTTTGACCAGAACGCGGTGCACCCGGTGTCGCAGCATGATCAAAAGCGCATCAAACAACTCGGCATCATGCGCGATAGAAATGAGGTTAAAACGAGCGACGTCCCTTACTGCAAGCGCGCTAGGTGCTACAGGTTTTATCAAGGCGTCACGCAAATCCGTGGTGGTGAACATGCCAATTCGCTCTACACCGTTTTGCATATCACGAACCAGGGCATTGGTCACTTTGTGTTCTGATAAGGTGCGACAAACCGACACCAGGTCCATTTGACCATCGACGTAAAAAGGCTTTTGCAGGTAGGCATCTTTGACCCGCATCATCAGCAGCGACATCAGTTCGCGGTTGTGGTTCCCTACCTGATGGTCCGTCAGGACATTGGCAACGTTGGCAAATACGCGCGCGCTGAACTTCGGGTTGGTCGCCAGCAAGGCCATCACGGTTGCCTTGGGAACCTGCCAAGCGCTGACCTCGCCAAGCGCCACGACGCTGAAAGGACAGTGCTCCGTTAAAAGTGCGCGCCAACTTGTTGCCTCTCCGGCAGCAAGTACACGACTGTGAGAGGGCGCCTCAAGCTGAACGAGTCCTTCTTTGATGACCCACAAGTACTGTGGCGCGCTGTCTGGCACCAGCAACACATCGCCTGCTTTGAGTCGAACATGCAGGGCCACGTTGCGAAGCAGCGTTTGCTCTGAAGCACTTAGCTCGTTGAACGGTGATGATTCAAATGAAAAAGCAAAGGACACAAGTGCCTCACATAAAAAATGGACTGGCAGCGCGAGCCGACAGTCCAGAAGATACAGCACCCAGCGAACAGGTCGCTGGGTTAGCGTTCAACTTAGTGGCCAGAAGCCGATGATGAACCAATGCCTGTTTCAGAACGGACTTCTTGAGCAGGGTAGCCAGCACGGTCTTCAGCAGCACGGGCACTGCGGTCCATGAGCGAGAACAGCCAGATCGCAATGAACGCGGCGGGAATCGAGAAAATCGCTGCCGAGTCATAAGGGAACCAAGCGGAGCCCTTCGGGTTGTGCATCACGGCGACCCAAACGCTGTTGGATCCGATGGTCAATACCACCGCCATGATCAGGCCGACAAAGCCGCCGGTGACAGCGCCTTTGGTGGTGCAGTCTTTCCACAACACGCTCATGAACAGCACAGGGAAGTTGGCAGAAGCTGCAATCACAAAAGCCAGCATCACCATGTAAGCGACGTTTTCCTTCTCAAACGCAATACCCAGGGTCACGGCAATGATGCCCAGGCAAATGGTGGTGATTTTGGAGACGCGCAACTCATCAGCTTGGTCTACGCGGCCCTTGCGCCACACCGAGGCGTACAGGTCATGCGACACCGCAGATGCGCCCGACAGTGTCAAGCCAGCCACAACTGCCAAAATTGTGGCGAATGCGACAGCAGAGATGAAGCCCATGAACACATTGCCGCCGACCGCCTTGGACAAGTGCACTGCAGCCATGTTGCCGCCACCCATCAGACCCTTGGTGATGTCGCCACCCACAAAGTAGTCAGCGGGGTTGGGAATCAGGTTGGTGATAGCGCCAAAACCGATAATGAACGTCAGTATGTAGAAGTAGCCGATCCAGGTGGTTGCCCAGCCCACGGATTTACGAGCTTCCTTGGCGCTAGGCACGGTAAAGAAGCGCATCAGGATGTGCGGCAAACCAGCGGTACCAAACATCAGGGCCATACCGACCGAGATGGCAGAGATAGGATCCTTGATCAATGCGCCAGGAGCCATGATGGCTTCGTGTTTGGAGTGCACTTCAATCGCTTTGACAAACATGGCTTCAGGGGAGAACCCGAACTGCATCAAGACTGAGAAGGCCATGAAGGTTGCGCCACCAAGCAGCATGCAAGCCTTGATGATCTGCACCCACGTGGTAGCGGTCATGCCACCAAACAGCACATACATCATCATGATGGAGCCCACCAGAATTTCAGCGTAGAGGTAGTCCAGACCAAACAGAAGTTTGATGAGCTGACCGGCACCGACCATCTGGGCGATCATGTAGAACGCCACCACCACCAGTGAACCACTGGCTGCAAACACGCGAATAGGCGTTTGTGCAAAGCGGTAACCGGCCACGTCGGCAAAGGTAAATTTACCCAGATTACGCAGGCGTTCTGCCATCAGGAAGGTGATGATTGGCCAACCCACCAACCAGCCGATCGAGAAGATCAGGCCATCAAAACCGTTGGCAAACACCAGGCCGGAAATACCCAGGAAGGACGCAGCTGACATGTAATCACCCGCAATCGCCAGGCCGTTCTGGAAGCCGGTAATGCCACCACCCGCGGTGTAGAAGTCCGATGCACTTTTTGTTTTTGCTGCGGCCCATTTGGTAATGAACAGCGTGAAGACAACAAATGCACCAAACATGATGATGGCGGTCCAATTGGTTTCCTGTTTGACCGCTTGGCCGAGGTCTGCGCCGGCCGCCAACGCCCCGCCGCAAGCCCCTGCGAGCGCTAACAGTGCGAGGATATTTTTGTTTTTGAGTAAATGTGTCATTTCAGGGCTGCCTTTACAACTTGAGCTGTGAGGTCATCGTATTCGGTGTTCGCGCGACGGACGTAAATGTTGGTAACGATGATGGTGAAAACCAGAACACCAATGCCAAGAGGCATCCCCAAGGTGATTACCCCAGCGCCAATCTTGGTTGCCAAAAGGGGTTTGTTAAAGGCCACCAACAAGATGAAGCCGTAATACACGACCATCATGGACGCAGTTAACAGCCAACCGAAAGTGGCGCGCTTGGATTTGAGCTCCTGGTATTTAGGGTTACTGGCCACCCTGCGTATGAGGTCATCTTGCATTGCATCTATCTCCGTATGGTTTATGGGGAAAGCGAAGATTAAGTAGAACTGCTTACCAATCGCTGACCGAACTCCATGGATATTTCACATAAATGATCGGTGTTTACCCTAGGGGGCTGTTCAATGAAAATACTTTGTCGGTGTTTACCCTTGATCTTGCCGGTGAAGCTGTGATTCATCAGAGACCTGTAAGAAAAAAGAGGTGACATCGTGAACGTTAGAGACCAATGATCGTGTCACCGTTGACGCACCAGTTGGTTTGAGGTGCTCATTTTTCAGGATTCACATGTTTCATGGATTGACTTCCCAGCGCCTGCTGGCCTTGTTTGTGCTTGGTTTTTTTGTTTTGAATTTTCCGCTTTTAGGTTTGTGGGATGTGGATGCGAACGTCGTTGGCTTGCCCCTTTTCCCGACGGCACTGATGGCGTTGTGGGCACTGCTGATTGGGGCGTTGGCGTGGTTGATGGAGCGCATCACCCCGGACGCCAAGGATAACTAGCATGCTGTCGCCCGCGCTGGTACTTGGCGCTTCTTTTGCCTATTTGCTGCTGCTGTTTGCGGTTGCAAGTTTTGGTGATCGGCGTGCTGCACAGGGGCGTTCGATCATCGCAAACCCTTGGACCTACGCCTTGTCACTTGCGGTGTATTGCACCGCCTGGACTTACTTTGGCAGTGTCGGGCGTGCGGCTTCAGGTGGTATCTGGTTTTTGCCGATCTATCTCGGTCCCACCCTGGCCATGGTGTTGGGTTGGTCGGTGTTGCGCAAAATAATTCGAATTGCCAAAACCTACCGCATCACGTCGATTGCGGACTTCATCGGCAGCCGATATGGCAAAAGTCCTTTGCTGGCCGGTTTGGTCACATTGATTGCAGTGGTGGGTATCGTGCCCTATATCGCGTTGCAGCTCAAGGCAGTTTCCGCTGGCTATGGCTTACTGACAAAGATGTCCGTGACTTCGGTGACTGCGCCAGTTCATTGGGCGCAAGACAGCACCTTCTACATGGCGCTGGCGCTGGCTGGATTTACGATGGTGTTTGGCGCTCGACATCTGGATTCTGCAGAACGTCATGAAGGTTTGGTGGCAGCAATTGCCTTTGAATCCGTGGTCAAACTGATTGCCTTTTTGGCGGTCGGTTTGTTTGTGGTCTATGGCTTGTTCAATGGCCTGACTGACTTGTTTGCAAAAGCGCGTGCCGTACCGGAGTTGGGCAAGTTGTTGCGACTGGAGCAGAGCGGATCATTCGATGGGACGCAATGGTTTGCGTTGACTCTGTTGTCGATGCTGTCGGTGATATTTTTGCCGCGTCAGTTTCAGATCATGGTGGTCGAAAACGTGCGCGAAAGTCATCTGCGTCGCGCTGTCTGGGTGTTTCCGTTGTACCTGCTGCTGATCAATTTGTTGGTGTTGCCGATTGCGGTCGGTGGCCTGCTCTATTTTCATGACACCTCGGCCAATGCAGACAATTTTGTCTTGTCATTGCCACTGGCGGCGGGGCAAACGGGCTTGGCCTTGTTCGCGTTCATTGGCGGCCTGTCCGCCGCCACGGGCATGGTGATTGTTGAAACCATTGCGGTGTCCACCATGGTCTGCAACGAGCTAGTGATGCCTTTGTTGCTGCGCACAGCACACTTCAAACCTGAAGCTGGACACGATCTGACCCGCCTTTTGCTGCTGATTCGGCGTGCGGCAATTTTGTTGGTATTGGTGCTCGGTTATGTGTACTTTCATTTGGCCGGTGAGGCCTACGCCTTGGTCAGCATTGGTTTGATCAGCTTTGCGGCTGTGGCACAGTTTGCACCGGCGGTGTTGGGCGGCCTGTACTGGAAAGGCGCAACCCGCCGCGGCGCTCTGGTTGGTTTGCTGATGGGTTTTGTGATGTGGAGCTACACCCTGATGCTGCCTTCGCTGGCCAAGTCAGGTTGGCTGTCTGAGGGTTTTTTAACACAAGGACTGTGGGGATTGAGCTGGTTGCGCCCTGAACAATTGCTGGGACTGCGCGGGCTGGACAACCTGACGCATTCCTTGTTCTGGAGCCTGGTGGTCAACGTGATGGCTTATGTGGGACTGTCCTTGTGGCGAGTCCCGAGTGGCCTGGAGGCCAGTCAGGCACTTCTGTTCGTGGATGTGTTTGAACGCACGACCACTGCACGCCCCGTGTTCTGGCGTGGTCGCGCCACAGTGCCGGATTTACTGCGTTTATGCGAACGGTTTATGGGCGTTGGCAAGGCTAAAGCCTTGTTTTCCATTTACGCTCGGCAGGTGGGCGTGCGCACGGTCAAAGACATCGTCCCCGATGCAGGGTTGGTTCATTATGTAGAGACACAACTGGCCGGAGCGGTGGGCAGCGCCTCGGCGCGGGTGCTGGTGGCCTCTAGCGTGGAAGAGGAAACCCTCACACCTGACGATGTGCTGCGCATTTTGGAGGAAACTTCGCAGCTTCGCGCGCACTCCATTGAGTTGGAAGAAAAATCAGCCTCACTGGAGCGCGCTAGTGCCGAGTTACGTGCGGCCAATGAGCAGCTCAAAAGTCTGGATCGACTAAAAGACGACTTCATGTCCAGCGTGACCCACGAACTGCGCACGCCGTTGACGAGCATCCGGGCGCTGGCGGAGCTGATGCGTGACGATCCCAAGGTCGCCCTGGCGCAACGCAAACAATTCATCGAGATCATCGTGAGCGAGACAGAACGCCTGTCCAGGTTGGTGAATCAGGTGCTCGACATGGCCAAGATCGAGTCAGGGCATGCCGAATGGCATGCTGCTGACGTGAACCTGTGCACCCTGGTGCACCAAGCCGTGGTGACCACGTCTGAACTTTTCCACGAGCGGCAAACCCAGGTTCAGGTCGACGTGCCCGATCCGCCTCTGATGTTGTGGACAGATGCCGACCGATTGACACAAGTCTTGCTCAATTTGCTTTCAAATGCTGCCAAATTTGTGCCGGTACCGGGTGGTCGGGTTGTTGTAAGCCTGAAGGGCGACGATGCGGGTGTGACCGTGTGTGTGAGTGACAACGGTCCAGGGGTATCTGTAGCGCAACAGGCTTTGATTTTTGAAAAATTTCGGCAAGGGGGTGATGCTGCCAATCGCCCGCAAGGCACGGGTTTGGGGCTCCCCATCAGTCGCCAGATTGTGGAGCACTTTGGCGGACGCTTGTGGCTGGAGTCACATCCGGGGCAGGGGGCATCCTTTTGCTTTCATCTGCCCATAAAAATACAAACGAGGAGACAAGAATGAGTCCAAAAATACTGGTGGCCGATGACGAACCCAACATCGTGATTTCTTTGGAGTATCTGCTCAAACGCGAGGGCTACACCGTGGTGGTTGCACGCGATGGAGAAGAAACGTTGGCGGCGATTCGCCGCGAGCAGCCTGATTTGGTGCTGCTGGATGTGATGATGCCTAAAAAAACCGGCTTTGAAGTTTGTCAGGAGGTTCGCGCCGACGACACCTTGCAGTCCATCAAAATTCTGATGCTCACCGCCAAGGGCCGTGATACCGATGTGAGCAAGGGCATGGCGCTGGGCGCAGACGCTTACATGACCAAGCCTTTTGCGACCCGGGAGCTGGTTCAAAAAGTGGCTGCCATGCTGGGAAGCGGTGCATGAACCGAATCAAGCTTGATCGTCGGCTGGTGCTTGCGATTGTGGTGATCGGTGTGGCGACGTTGGTGTGGTTGCTGATCACCATCGGTTTGATCGCCTCCACGCTGGCACCGGCGCAACGCGCGTTGGTGACTGAGCATTTGGCTCCTCGTTGGGTGTTGATTGGTTTGACTTGGTTATTTGGCTTGGTGGTGATTGGGGCGACATTGCGCTGGCTGTTTCGTCGCTATGCAACAGCGCCGGCACGATTGCTTGAGCAAACTGGTGTGTTGCTGGCATCGCCAAAAGCGGCACCCATGAACCACCAAGGAACCAAGGAAACCAAAGCCCTGGCCGATGCCATTTTCGAGCTGGCTTCCCAGCGTGACAGTTTGCGAGAAGATGTCGCGGCACAAATTGCCAAGGCAAGTTTTGGCGTGCAACAGGAAAAAAACCGTTTGGCGGCGTTGATGGCTGAGTTGACGCAAAGCGTGGTGGTTTGCAATCTGGATGGCCGCATCATTTTGTACAACAGCCGCGCCAGAATGCAGTTCAAAGCCATGTCCAATTTGCCGGGTTTGGCCGGTGGTGCGGAGCTAATGGGCATCGGTCGCTCAATTTACGCCGTGTTTGACCGTCAGCTGGTGGCGCACGCCTTGGAGGGGATTCAGCAGCGCATGGCGCGTGGTGCAGGCAGTCCGTCGGCCCAGTTTGTCACCACCACTCAGGCGGGACAGTTGCTTAAGGTCCAGATGGCGCCTGTGCGTCAGGTGGGTTCGTCGATTGGCGCTGCAGAGATCAGTGGATTTGTGCTGATGCTTGACAACGTGACCCGGGCGTTTGAAGAAGAGCACATGCGAGACCAGTTGTTGCACGGACTGACGGAAGGAAGCAGGTCGTCATTGGCCAATATCCAAGCGGCCGTGGACATGTTGGCGTACCCCGACCTTGAGGCCGACATGCGGGAGCGTTTTCTGAACGTGGTGCGCGAAGAAGTGAGCAGCATGAGCCTGCGCATCACGGGCATGACGCAACAAGCTGCGCAGGGGCTTAAAGCCCGGTGGCCCTTGGAGGAAATGCTGGGTGCGGATGTGCTGTTGGCAGCCCAACGGCGCATTGAGGCTCGCAGTGGGCGCAGCGTCACGCTTGAAAATCTGGATGGATCGGTTTGGCTCAAGGTGGACAGCTTCAGCCTGACCCAAGCATTGGACTACCTGGCGTTGCGGTTGGTCGATGAGTTTGACATCAAGTTTTTCCGGCTGCGTCTGGCAGTCAATGGCAACCGTGCGCAACTGGACTTGATCTGGACCGGTCAGGCGATGAGCACTGAAACCGTGATGACCTGGGAAATGGACAGCATGCGTTTCGGTGCCGAGAGCACACCACTGACGGTCCGTGACGTTGTGGAACGGCATGGAGGTGAGATGTGGTTTGAGCGTGAGCGTGTGCGCCACGAGGCCTTCTTCCGATTCCTGTTGCCGTTGGCCAGCGCGCAGGAGCAACTGGAGAACACACAGATCTTGCAAAACGACAGTCGCCCCGAGTATTACGATTTCGATTTGTTCAAAACGACAGGTCAAACCAGTGCCCTCGATGACCAACTGCTGAGCCACCTTTCATTCACGGTGTTTGACACCGAAACCACAGGACTGAATCCTTCAGACGGAGATGAGATCATTCAAGTTGGTGCGGTGCGCATCGTCAATGGGAAATTGTTGAGGCAGGAGAGCTTTGAGCAACTGGTGAACCCTGGGAGGTTGATTCCGGCGGCCACCATTCCGATCCATGGCATCACGCAGGACATGGTTCAAGGCCAGCCTGCAATCACCGAGGTGTTGCCTGCGTTTCATGCGTTTGCGCACGACACCGTACTGGTGGCGCACAACGCGGCGTTTGACATGAAATTTTTGGAACTGCAGGAAGCCAACACGGGTCTTGTTTTTAATCACCCGGTACTCGACACCTTGCTGCTTTCTGCGGTTGTGCACCCGAATCAGGAATCTCATGGCCTGGAAGATATTGCTGAACGGTTTAATATCACCGTCCTGGGGCGCCATACCGCACTGGGAGATGCCTTGGTGACCGCAGAGGTCTGGCTTCGTCTGATGCCGCTGTTGCAAGCGATGGGGATCACCACACTGCGCCAGGCCCGCGACGCATCACAAAAAACCTACTATGCCCGGCTGAAGTATTGAAGCAGGGATGAGCCGGGTTTCATGGCTACAGCACGCCAAGGCGTTGCAACAACGACACGGATGATTTGGAAATGGAATTACAGGACTTTGAACAGCATGGCCTTGAATTCTGGTAAGCGTTTGAGACCGGCTTTGC
>CAIOAQ010000515.1 GCA_903856025.1 uncultured beta proteobacterium | reverse complement strand
TGATTGACAAGTTTTTCTCGCGCGCCGACGTGGTGTACCCGTTGATTCCGTTGATGGGCATGGTGCGCAACAAGCTTTTCCCCACCCGCGCACAAGAACTGTATGCCGGGCGAACGCAGTGCCGCGCCTCCACACATTTGCTCAACGTGATGCCCAACGGAGAGATTTATCCCTGCCCGGACATGATGTACGCCCCCGACATGAAGATGGGTGATATCAAAGGAAACTGGCTTAAGAAAAGCCCGCTGCAGCCCACTGCGGCCATGCCCTGCGACGGATGTGAAGCGTTTTCATGGTGCCGTGGCAATTGCATGAAAAATATGTACCTTGGCTATGTCAAGCACGACGAGCGCTACCGCACCAATGTGGTTGAACCGATTTGTGAGTTGATACGGTTTATGGGGCGCGAGATTGACAAACACAACCCGCAGGCCTGGTTTGATGGTGCCACATTGCCCGTGCGAAAGCAGATCATGGATTGCGAAGTCTACGAGTATGTGGAGATCATGCCCTGAGGGCAAGGTGTCCATAGAAGCGCAACTCATTCACCGCCGGCTTCGAAAAGCGTGTGCAAACTGGGTAATCAGAAGCAGACTTTGCTGCTGGTGCCCGCATCGGACCTAAACTACGGCTCATTTTCTGTTTTTATTTATGGACCCTGATCGCCATGACAACTACCCAAACTGCCTTGCACACCTCCAATATCACCTCGTTACCCTTGCTGGCGCGAGGCAAGGTCCGCGACAACTACGCGGTGGGGGATGACCGCATCTTGATGGTGGCGAGCGACCGTATCAGCGCTTTTGATGTGATCATGGGCCAGCCCATCCCAGGCAAGGGCGTGCTGCTGACTCAAATGGCGCTGTTCTGGTTCGACAAGCTCGGCCCCAATGGGCTGAACATCTGCCCCATTCATCTTACTGGCGATGCGCCTGAGAGCGTGGTGACACCGGCTGAGGTGCCCCAAGTGACGGGCCGCTCCATGCTGGTCAAACGCCTCAAGCCGATTCTGGTTGAAGCTGTGGTGCGCGGCTACCTGGCAGGCAGTGGCTGGAAGGAATACCAGGACAACGGCGCAGTGTGCGGGGTCAAACTGCCCGCAGGACTGAAAAACGCCAGCAAATTGCCCGAACCCATCTACACCCCGGCGGCCAAGGCTGAAATGGGTGACCATGACGAAAACATCACCTTCGAAAAAACGGTGGAAATGATTGGGGCAGACTTGGCCACGCGCATTCGCGACATCAGCATTGCGCTGTACAAAGCCGCCAGTGCCATTGCTGCCACCAAAGGCATCATCATTGCCGACACCAAGTTTGAATTTGGCCTGGACAAAGACGGTACATTGGTGCTGATGGATGAGGTGCTGACGCCTGATTCGTCACGTTATTGGCCGCTCGAGAGTTACGCCGAAGGCATCAATCCCCCCAGCTACGACAAGCAGTTTTTGCGCGACTGGCTGGAAACGGCGCAGGTGGCAGGCAAGCCCTGGAGCAAAACACCACCAGCGCCCCACCTGCCACATGAGGTGATTGCCAAGACCTCTGCCAAGTACCACGAGGCACTGACGCGCCTCACGGCATGAGTGTTAAATGGTGTTCTAGCCCTTTAATAGTAATGGTTAATAGCTCTATAAATCATAGCGAAATAGCGATTGGCGAGTTAGCCCCGGCTGACACATTGAGCCGGTGACAGGTTCTGAAGGCAGATTCAGTTGCTCGTAGCTGCTTTTTTGGCTGCGCCCGCAAAGTCGCCGGCATACACGTTCAGCAACTTGGCAGGATCCACATACTTCCTGATGGCAGCGTTCACGTCGGCCACAGTGAGTTTGGCAATCCGCTCATCTGATTGGGCACTAAAAGCCATCGTTCGGCCAATGCGCCCGTTGTTGAGCTGAATCGATGCCAGTGTGCTGTCTTGCGAGCGGCTGGTTTTGCGTTGTTGCTCGATGCTTTGCTTGGCATCCACCAGTTCTGCTTGCGTCACGCCCTCGGCCGCCAGACGAGCCAACTCTTCTTTCACCGCGTTTTGTACCTTTTCACGGTTTTGTGGTGCAAAGATGGCATACAGCGTGAACTGTGCGTTGGGCTCAAATGCCGAGGCAGAAATTTGGCTTCCTGCGCCGTAGCTCATGCCGTCTTTCTGGCGCAAACGTTGCATCATGCGTGACTGTGTGCCGCCGCCCAAGATTTCGTTGATGACCAGCAGCGTGTCGTAATCTGGATCGTTGTCCTGCACGGCCATTGGCAAGCCGGCGAGGAAAATGGCGTTGGCTTTGTCAGGCGTTTCAATCTGTTTGATCCCGGGCTGGGGTGCATTGGCCGGTTTGGGGACCCTTTTGAAAGCAGCCTTGTTGTTCCAGTCGCCAAACAAGGTGCGTACAGAGGCTTGCACCTCTTGGGCATCAAAATCGCCCACCAACGAGAAGTGCCCGTTCTTGGTGCCAGCCATGTTGTTGTAGAGCCGTTTGATGTCGGCAAGTTTTGCCGCCTTGTAGTCCGCAATATGCTCGTCAAATGTCGGTGTGTAGCGAATGTCGCCACGCTTGTAGGTATTCAGGCTGCGGCTGAGTGCGTTGGATGCCATCGCATTGGGTTCACTGCGCTGCGAGTTGACGAAGGTGACGGCCTGGTCACGCAGCTGGATAAATTCGGATTCCGGGAAAGTGGGGGCGCGCAGCACATCCCGGATCAGCGTCATCAGCGCGGGCAAGCTGGACCGTACAGTTTCAAATGCCACGTTGATTGTCTGGCCGTGGCCGGACACACTGAGCTTGGTTTTGAGTGAGTCAAGTTCTGTGCTGAGGTCTGCCCGATTGCGTTTGCCCGCACCACGCAACAGCATGTCGGCTGCAAGCCCCAGGTTGGTGGCTTGGCCAAACAGACTTTTCTCGTCACCCAACTCCAGCATGATCTCGCCAGCCACGGCTTGGGCGCGCGTCTTTTTCGGGATCAGCACCACTTTGAGCCCGTTGGGCAGGGTTTGGCGCAGGGTGCGTTTTTCGATCGCGTCCGGCGTGATGTCAAACACCTCGCCCTCGGCCACGGCTGCTTTGCCCTTGTAGCCGGCCAGCAAGACTGCAATGTCGGGTGTCGCAGGAATTTCGGCACGGTCAATCACCTTGGTGGGGACAAACTGGCCAAAGGTGCGGTTGGTTTCCTTGAGGTAGTGTTCTGCGACGCGCTGCACATCGGATACGGTCAGTTCCTCGATCCGGTCACGGTTCAAAAAGAACAAGCGCCAGTCTCCCATGGCAATCGACTCGGACAAGGCGATGGCCAGGCTCTGCGCATTGTTGATGGTGTTGTCAATGTCGCTGAGCATGCTGGCCTTGGCGCGCTTGAGTTCGTCTGCCGTGATGGGTGACGTTTTGACACCTTCGAGTTGCTGCAACATCAGTTTGCGCGCTTCGGTCATTGAATGGTTTTTGTCCAGATGTACCCAGAAGATGATGTACCCAGGCTCCGCAAAGTCCAGCGACCACACCGAGGTGCCAGAGGCTTTTTTCTTCTCAACCAAGGTTTTGTGCAGACGGCCGGAAGGCGCACTTGCCAATATCTCGCCCAGTGCCCCCAGCGCGACGGAGTCGGGGTGCGAGCCAGCTGCGGTGGGGTACAGCGCGGCTAAAAGATAGGTGTCTGCCACACGGTTAACCGTGACCTCACGGGCACCATCGCGTGTGGTTTCACGTGTGTAGGTGGGCAACAGCACCCGGCTAGGCTTGGGGATAGGACCGAAGTATTTTTCAATGCTCTGCAACGTTG
>CAIOAQ010000514.1 GCA_903856025.1 uncultured beta proteobacterium | reverse complement strand
GCCAACAGCATTGGTCACATCGAACTGCTGTTGCAAGAGGCCATCGCCGCCATGCCCTTTGCCCAATCGCGGGTATTAGGCTCGCTGGTGCTGGTAGACACCGCCACCCATCGCACCGCGGGTGCGGTCCTGGTCAATTGAGACACCTGAAGACCTGCGGACCCGTCAACTCCGAGACTTCCCAGGTCAGCGCTGCAAGCCATTAAAATGGCGCTTTTCCATCCAACCGTAGATCACCCAAAATGACCCATACCGTCACCGAAGCCTGCATCAAGTGCAAATACACCGATTGCGTTGATGTCTGTCCCGTGGACTGCTTCCGCGAAGGCCCCAATTTTTTGACCATTGACCCCGACGAATGCATCGATTGCGCGGTGTGCATCCCCGAATGCCCGGTCAACGCCATTTACGCCGAAGAAGACGTGCCCAAAGACCAGCGCCACATGACCAAGCTGAACGCCGAGCTGGCCAAGCTACCCACCTGGACGAGCATCACCAAACGCAAAGCCGCGTTGCCGGAAGCTGAAGAGTGGAAAGACAAGACGGACAAACTGTCGCATTTGGTTCGCTGATTCACCTCACCACCCACGCAGCCGTGATTGAAACCGATGCACTGGTCATCGGGGCCGGACCAGTCGGTCTGTTCCAGGTGTTTCAACTCGGCCTGCAGGGCTTGGCTGCCCACGTGGTGGATGCCCTCGGAGCACCGGGCGGCCAATGCGCCGAGCTTTACCCGAACAAACCCATTTACGATATCCCTGGCATCGCCTGCTGCACCGGGCGAGAGCTGACACAGCAGCTGTTGAATCAGGTCGCCCCCTTCAAACCCACGTTTCACTTCAACCAGCAGGTGAACGAGGTCACTCAGCAGCGTGACGGCCGCTGGCAGGTTGCCACACTTCAACAGCAGTTTTTGACCCGCACCGTGTTCATAGCCGCCGGTGTTGGTGCCTTTGTGCCCAAAGAACTTCGCATTGAGGGATTGGCCGCTTTTTTAGGGAGCCAATTGTTTTACCGCACTGCCCCTGTGCAGGCCACAACTGGCAAGCATGTGGTGATCGCTGGTGGGGACGATGAAGCAGTGTTCCAGGCCCTGTGCTTGGCAGAGGCGGGGCCACAACAAGCGGCAAGTGTGACGCTGGTCCACCGGCGCGATGTGCTGCAAGCCAGCACCGAGGCGCTGGCCCGTCTGGCTGAATTGCGCGCGCAAGGCAAAGTCCAGTTTTTGGCCGGTCAGATCACCGGCATAGCCACGGTGCAAGGCCATTTGAGCCAGGTGCTGGTCAGCACACCCGAAGACCAAACGGTGCCTGTGGCGCTGGACGTGCTGTTGGTGTGCATGGGCGTCAGCCCCAAACTGGGCCCCATCACCCAATGGGGTTTGGCCATGGAGCGCAAACAGCTGGTGGTAGACACCGCCAGTTTTGCCACCAGCGCCCCCGGCATCTACGCGGTGGGCGATGTCAACACCTACCCCGGTAAAAAGAAACTCATCGTCTGTGGCTTTCATGAGGCGACGCTGGCCGCTTTTGCCGCTGCTGGCTACGTCAACCCTCAAGCTTCAGGGGTGTTGCAGTACACCACAAGCAGCGCCTTGCTCCAGCAACGTCTGGGGGTTCAAGCCAATGCGCCTACAAAACAGTCAGAGGCAACAGCAATATAAAGCTTGCCCCCTCGCCTTGGACGCTCTCGACCCGAATGGTGCCACCCAGTGAGGCGGTGACCAGGTTGTAGACAATGTTCAGGCCCAAGCCGCTGCCACCCTGACCCAGTTTGGTGGTGAAAAATGGATCAAATATTTTGCCCATGTGCTCGGGTGCAATGCCACAGCCATTGTCAGATACCACCAATTCAACTCTGGCCTTGCCAACCAGTTTTGCCGTCACGAAAATGCGGCTGTCGCTTCGTCCCTCAAAGGCATGCAGCAAGGCGTTGTTGATCAAATTGGACACAACTTGCCCAAGTGGACCGGGGTAGCTGTCCATGGTTATATCTGAATCGATGTCAACTTCCACATGACACTTGGCCTTGCGCAAACTTAGGCCCATCGTCGACAAGATGTCATGAATGATCTGCTTCAACTCAAACTTGCGCCGATTCAGGCTGGTTTGATCCACCGCCACCTGTTTGAAGCTTGACACCAGATCCGCCGCATGTTGCAGGCTACGCGTCAGGATTTCTGTACCTTCGCGTGAACTTTCGACGTACTCTTCGAGGCGGCTGCGGGTCAAACCAGCGGCCAAATCCTTTGAAAATTGCTTGGTTTGGGAACCCATGGTGCTGGCAACCATCAAGCTGTTTCCAATGGGCGTATTGAGTTCGTGTGCAATACCAGCAACCAGTGCCCCCAAGGCAGACATTTTTTCGGTCCGCACCAGTTCATCCTGAGTGACCTTCAGATGGATCATGGCTTCACTGAGTTCACGCGTGCGCTCTTGAACCCGTGCTTCCAAACTCGCATTGAGATGCAGTATCTGTGCCTCAACCCGCTGTTTGGCCTGCAGTTCTTCCAGCAGTGCGACATTTTTTTGGTCACGGTCGGCAATCAGCCCGCCGATGTTGCCGCGCATGATGTCCAGGTCCTGGGCCAGTCTGCCAATTTCATCTTGTCTGTTCCACTGAAACGACTGGTTCAACTCGCCACCTGCCAGGCGTTGTGCACCCAACTGAAGCACTTGAAGCGGGCGCAGCAGACGCTGGTCAAACAGGAGCCAAATCAAAGCAAAGGAAATCCCAACCTGTGCCAACAACGCCAAAGCCATCTTGACCAGATTACCCATCACATCGTCCGTCACCCGAAACGTGCTGAGTACCAAACGCAAATGGCCCACTTTGGTGTCATTGTGAAAAATATCGCGTTCGTCTCGCAGCAGGGTTGCCCCGGCTGGCGACAAGCGCTCATGCATCACAAATGTTTGGTTGTATTCGTCAGACACCGAGATCATCACCACGTCTGGATTCAGCAAGACAGAGTCAACCAGTTGTTCAGCCGCTTTTTTATCCACGTTCCAGATGGGTGCGGCAAGACCCCGTGACAACACTTGCGCATACTGGTTCATTGGCGCGCGCACGCGCAGATCGATCTCGCTATCGAGTTGACTGGTGATTTGGAAATAGGCCAACACCAACGTGGGAATCAGAATACCCAAACCCGCGCCAAGAAACAGGATTTGCCGCAATGACAGCGTGAATCCAAAGCTTGTCTCCTTGGAGGTGTACGTAGATGCAGATGGAGTCACGGTGCAAATCGCTTATGGTGTTGCTTCAATTGTCAACCAGGACAGGCGATGCTTTCCAGCGAGCCAAACTGTTACTGATCAATAGATCAAAAATGCCATTTTTCTTGAGCTCGGCCATTTTGGCATCCACTTGTGCCAATTTGTCGGCACAACGCCCTTGTCGCGTCAGGACAAGGTAGTTGGGCGTATCCGTCAAATACGGTGATTTTGGCAAGAAATTTTTCTCGTCACCGCGTTTCATCAGCAAGGCCAGGCCGGTGTAAAGGCCGGTCGCAAAATAGTCGATTCTCCCCAGAGCGAGTTTGTCAAAATTACTCTCTGGGCTATTGGCTTCTTCTACCCGAAGCTTGCTACTGATGAACTCATCCAGGCCATCACCGAACTGATTTCCGCGTGTAATGCCGCCCTGCCTTCCTATCAAATCGTTTCGATCATGAAACTCAAATAAGTGCCCACGCGCCTGAAAGATCACAATCGGATTGGCTAAAGCAGAGGTCTTGGGAAAAAGCAGGAAGGCCTCACGCTCTGGCGTTTTCTTGAGCGTGGCAATCATGTCGATTTCACCGCGCTCAGCCATTTTGATGACTCTGGGAAAAGGCCCAACAAATCGAATTTCGTAGGGAATCTGAAGTTCATCCAAAACACGTTTGGCGATTTCGATGCTGGCACCCTGAAGTGTCTTGCCGTCGTACCATTGCAGGGGTGGATAAGCGGGGTCCGCACTGACGACCAGACGACTGCACTCTGCGTGCGCCATGGGTGCAGCCAATGCCATGAGCAAAGCCACAAGTTTCAAAAAACACGACATTTGTGTCATGTGGGTCAGCATATTGACTTCACGGCAGTTGCGCAACAACAAATGACGACCACCAGTCAAATTGATCAGTTCGCCCTTGTCGCTGTCGATGTCCAACCTGCGCTACAGCCCCTTTTGCATGAACTGAGCCACGCCCATGTTGGGATCAAGCTGGTAATTGTCAAAACCCATTCGCCGGTACAGTTTTTGCGCAGACGCGTTACCCGCCAGCACTTCAAGTGTGAGCTTGCAAGCCCCCCGTGCAAGCGCCAGTTGCGTCACCAGCGTGAACATCTGCTCCGCCACACGCTGCCCCCGGTGGGACGATGCCACCACCACGTCGTGCACATTGACCAGGGGTCGGCAGGCAAAGGTTGAAAAACCTTCGATGCAGTTGATCAGACCCACAGGCAAATCGGCTTGAGACGCATCAAACGCCAGCACGCTGAACATCGTGGGACGCGCTGCCAAGGCTTTAGGCAGGTTCTGGCGTACCGCATCGGCCAATGGTTCTCCGCCACCCATAGGGTCCCGTGCATAGCCGTCGAGCAAGCTCAGCAAGGCCTGGATGTGCGTGGGGTTGGTGTAGTCCGCCTGAAAAATACGGAGATCGGTGCTTGGGCTGGTGGTCATGAAAGACTGGTCCTTAGCCGCTGATGGTTTTTGCAATCCGCTGGGCGCAGGTCTTGGCCTGTGCCGCATCGCGTGCCTCGACCATCACACGCACCAGGGGTTCTGTGCCGCTGGCACGGATCAATACCCGGCCACTTTGGCCAAGCTCTGCCTCCACCGCACGGGTCTCAGATTCCAAATTTGGACTGGTTTTCCAGTCCTGACCAGGTTGCAATCGAACATTGATCAAGGTTTGCGGGAACAAGGTGACATCGCTGAGCAAGTCTGCCAGGCTCTTGCCACTGCGCACACTGGTTTGAAGCACTTGCAAGGCAGAAATCAAGCCATCACCGGTCGAGTGCTTGTCCAGTGCCAGCAAGTGGCCTGACCCTTCGCCACCCAGCAGCCACTGGTTTTTTTCAAGTTCTTCCAGCACATACCTGTCACCCACCTTCGCGCGCACCAGTGGCACACCGCGGGCCTTGAGCGCCAGCTCAATTGCCATGTTGGTCATCAGCGTTCCCACCACGCCTGGCACCAACTCACCGCGGCGCAAACGGTCATCAACCATCAAATACAACACTTCGTCGCCGTTGAACAATCGACCCTCGGTATCCACAAGCTGCAGCCGGTCGGCATCGCCGTCCAGCGCCACGCCCAGATCCGCCCGGTGGGTTTTGACCGCTTCGATCAGAGCCTCAGGGTGGGTAGCTCCCACGCCCTTGTTGATGTTGAGCCCATCTGGCGCGCAGCCAATGGCGATCACTTCGGCCCCGAGTTCATGGAACACCTTGGGTGCAATGTTGTAGGCCGCACCATGGGCTGCATCGACCACGATGCGCATGCCCTTGAGGGTGAGGTTGTTGGCAAAAGTGCTTTTACAGAACTCAATGTAACGTCCCGCCGCATCATCGAGCCGGCGTGACTTGCCCAGGTGGGCCGAATCTGCCCAAACCGGTGGCTCTTGCAGCACCGCTTCCACATCCATTTCCCAGGCATCCGACAGCTTGGTGCCCTGGGCACTGAAAAACTTGATGCCGTTGTCGTCAAACGGATTGTGACTGGCGCTGATCACCACACCCAGCGAGGCGCGTTGTGCGCGTGTCAGGTAGGCCACACCGGGGGTGGGGAGCGGCCCGAGCAGCACCACATCCACGCCTGCAGAATTAAAACCGCTTTCCAGCGCACTTTCCAGCATGTAACCAGAGATGCGGGTGTCTTTGCCTATCAGCACGGTGGGGCGGGCCTCGGTACGCTTGAGCACCCGGCCTACGGCGTGCGCCAGTTTGAGTGCGAAATCTGCCGTGATGGGGTATTGCCCCACGGTGCCCCGAATACCGTCTGTACCAAAAAACTGCCGTGCCATAAAGCTCCCTTGCAAACCGTGCGAATCAGCCCCGAATTATCCTATGGACTGAAGCACGCGCAGGGCTTGCAAAGTTTCTTTGACATCGTGCACACGCAACACCGACGCGCCACGCTCAGCGGCCAAGAGCGCTGCGGCAACGCTGGGGATCAATCGCTCTTGAGCCGACAACACATCGCCACGATCGGCATGCACCGCCATAACGGCCAACGATGACTTTCGTGACCAACCGGCCAGCACGGGATAGCCCGCTTCAAGCAGCTCTGCCTGGCGTGCCAGCAGGGAAAAATTTTGCGCGACGGTCTTGCCAAAACCGATACCAGGATCGAGCATGATTCGAGCTAAATCAACTCCTAGCCCATGTAAATCAAGCGCAGCGTGCTTTAGAAAAGAGAGCACTTGTGGCACCACATCCCCTTGCATGGGCTGCACCTGCATGCTCTGGGGTTCCAGGTGCATGTGCATCAGGCACACGCCACAACGGGCATGTGCGGCCACCACGGCGGCTGCGCTCAGCGTTTGACCCGGTTCCTGCCAGCGCAACGCCCAGATGTCGTTGATGATGTCTGCCCCCAAATCCAGCGCGGCTTGCATCACTTGGGGTTTGTAGGTATCCACCGAAACCGGCACACCCAGGGTCACGGCCGCGCGCAGCACTGGCAACACCCGGGCCAGCTCTTCGACTTGACCCACGGGCTGCGCACCCGGCCTGGAGGATTCACCGCCGATGTCAAGAATGTCTGCCCCATCCAAAATCAATTGCTCACAATGGCGAATCGCCGCTGCAGTTGATCCATGCTGGCCACCATCAGAAAACGAGTCCGGCGTGACGTTCACAATGCCCATGACCCGAGGGCGGCTCAGGTCAATCTCAAAACGGCTGGTTTGCCAAACCATGTGCATTCCTTCAAAAAAAAACGGGGCCAAAGCCCCGTTCTGTCATATCCAAAACTCAAGCCGCGTGTGGTGCGGCATCTGCGGCGACGGCCGGTGTGCCGCCTGAACCACTGTCAGAGCCCGCCGGCGGGATGCGTGGTGACCAGTCTTTGGGTGGACGCGGTTCTTTGCCAGCCATGATGTCATCGAGTTGCTCGCTGTCAATGGTTTCCCACTCCAGCAAGGCTTTGGCCATGGCGTGCATCTTGTCGCTGTTCTCTTCAATCAGCCGCCGCGCCAGAGCGTACTGCTCGTCAATGATACGGCGCACTTCAGAGTCCACCTTCTGCATGGTCTCTTCGCTCATGTTGGTGGTTTTTGTGACTGAACGGCCCAGGAACACTTCGCCTTCGTTCTCGGCATACACCATCGGCCCCAAAGCCGCCGTCATGCCGTAGCGCATGACCATGTCGCGGGCAATCTGTGTGGCCCGCTCAAAGTCGTTGCTGGCACCGGTGGTCATCTGGTGCATGAACACTTCTTCAGCAATACGGCCACCAAACAGCATGCTGATCTGGTTGAGCATGAAGTCCTTGTCGTAGCTGTAGCGGTCTTGCGCCGGCAAGCTCATGGTGACGCCCAAGGCGCGGCCACGAGGAATGATGGTGACCTTGTGCACCGGGTCGCATTTGGGCAGCAGTTTGCCAATCAGGGCATGGCCTGATTCGTGGTACGCGGTGTTGCGACGTTCTTCCTCGGGCATGACCATGCTCTTGCGCTCGGGGCCCATCAGGATCTTGTCCTTGGCCTTTTCGAAATCCTGCATTTCCACCGTACGTGCATTGCGCCGTGCGGCCATCAGAGCGGCTTCATTGCACAGATTGGCCAAGTCTGCCCCGCTCATGCCGGGTGTGCCGCGGGCAATCACTGCCGCGTTTACATCAGGGTTCAAAGGCACTTTGCGCATGTGCACGTTCAAAATCTGTTCACGACCACGAATGTCGGGCAAGGTCACGTACACCTGCCGGTCAAAACGCCCCGGGCGCAGCAGTGCGGCATCCAGAATGTCAGGACGGTTGGTGGCGGCTACCACAATCACGCCCACGTTGGTCTCAAAGCCGTCCATCTCGACCAGCATCTGGTTGAGGGTTTGCTCGCGCTCGTCATTGCCACCGCCCAGACCCGCACCACGTTGGCGGCCCACCGCGTCGATTTCGTCAATGAAGATGATGCACGGTGCATTTTTCTTGGCGTTTTCGAACATGTCACGCACCCGGCTGGCACCGACACCGACAAACATTTCCACAAAATCAGAACCCGAGATGCTGAAAAAAGGCACCTTGGCTTCACCCGCAATGGATTTCGCCAATAAAGTTTTACCGGTACCAGGAGGGCCTACCAGCAGCAAGCCACGAGGAATACGCCCACCGAGTTTTTGAAACTTGGCCGGGTCTTTCAAAAAATCCACGACTTCCTTGACTTCTTCCTTGGCCTCGTCACAACCTGCCACATCCGCAAAGGTGACGGTGTTGGTATTCTCATCGAGCAGCCGCGCCTTGCTTTTGCCAAAGCTGAAGGCTCCGCCTTTACCGCCACCTTGCATCTGACGCATGAAGTAGACCCACACCCCAATCAGCAGCAGCATCGGCCCCCAACTGACCAGCAAAGTCATCAAAAGTGAGCCTTCTTCACGAGGGCGGACATCAAATTTGACATCATTGGCCAGCAAGTCGCCCACCAGCCCACGGTCGAGGTAGGTGGCAGTGGTGCGCACTTTGCGGTCATCACTGGTGACGGCAATGATCTCAGTGCCATTTTGGCCTTCCTGGATGATGGCGCTCTTGATGTGTTTGCCCCGGACCTCTTCCAGAAAATCAGAGTAGCCTACATACCCGGCACTGGCGGTTTGGCGCGTATCAAACTGTTTAAAGACAGTGAATAGCACCATCGCAATCACCAGCCAGACCGCAATTTTCGAAAACCATGGATTGTTCAAGCGAAGCTCCAGTAGAGACAGGTAAGGTTACAAAAACGACCTTTGGTGGCAATTTTAGGCTTTTCAATCCAAACGAAATGAGGAATTCAACCCATCAGCCACAAGCTTTGCAAGGAATTCACACATTTTTCAGCGTCAGCCCTACCAGGAAGGTTTCAGACGATCGGTCACGCGAGGCTTTGGGCTTGATGCGCTTGACCGTCACGAACGTTTCCTGAAAACGTTTGAACAGCGTGTCGTAACTCCCGCCATGGAACACTTTGGCAACCAGAGCGCCTTCAGGCTTCAGGTGTTCTTGCGCAAATTCAAGCGCCAGTTCCACCAGGTGCTCAATCCGAGCAGCATCTGCCGAACTGATGCCCGACAAATTGGGGGCCATGTCGGAAATCACCACATCCACCGATTGCCCGTTGAGGTGCTGCGTCAATTCGCTCAACACGGCGTCTTCCCGGATGTCGCCCTGGATGAACACCACACCCTCAATCGGCTCCATTGGCAGCATGTCCAAGGCAATGATGCAACCATTGAGCTCGCCCGCAGCGGCACCGCCACCTGTGGCAGACTTGGGTGAGAGCTTGCGCCGCACATATTGACTCCAGGCCCCTGGCGTTGAACCCAGATCCACCACACACTGGCCTGGCTTGATCAAATGCAGGGTCTCGTCAATTTCCTGCAGCTTGTAGGCTGCGCGCGCCCGGTAGCCGTCTTTTTTCGCCAATTTGACGTAGGTGTCATTGACATGGTCATTGAGCCAGGCCCGGTTTACTTTGCTGCTTTTAACTGCTGATTTCATTTTTGTTTATCTCACCGATAATGTGCACATGTCTCAAATCTTACTGACCCCCGCCCAACGTAAAGTCCACAGGGCTGAAGCCCATCACCTCGACCCTGTGGTCATGGTGGGTGGCGACGGCTTGACTGCCGCTGTTAAAAAAGAAACCGATGGGGCGCTGAACGCCCACGGCCTTATCAAGGTTCGCGTGTTCTCGGACGACCGTGTCGCTCGTGAAACCATGTTTCAAACCCTCGCCGATGAACTCAATGCCGCACCCATTCAGCACATTGGCAAGTTGCTGGTGCTTTGGCGCCCCATGCCAGAGCGTGAAAAAGCGGTCGATGAAGACCGCATGCCCGGTCCCAAAGATGTCAAAGTCCTCAAGTTCAGCAAACGCGGTGGCCAACGCCCCGAGGTTAAAACCTTGCGCGTGC
>CAIOAQ010000513.1 GCA_903856025.1 uncultured beta proteobacterium | reverse complement strand
GCAGGGCGGCCTGGGTGGCGGTGATCAAAAGATCGAGCAGGGGGCGACAGAACGAGCCGTCGATGACGACCGCGTCAATGTCCAGAAAAGCCGTGCCACTGACCACGGTGTGTGCCAGTGCGTTGGCAGCACCTGCAATCCAGCCCTGTGTTTCCACGATGAATGGCTCAGACAGTGCGCGTTCGTCATAGGCTGCATGGGGGGCCAGACCGCATGCGGTGAACCGTTGCTCCAGTTCCCATAGGGAGGCGTGGTTAATCAACTGGCTTGGGGGCGAGGACGTGTTGTCGGCCAAGCCCATCGGCAAGGAGGCCACCGCACCGGCGTTGCCATGCACGCCGCCATGCAGGTGCGAGTTGATGATCAACCCGCCGCCGACAAAGGTGTCCACAAACAGGTACAGAAAGTTCTTCAGGTTGCGCCCGCGTCCCTGAACCAGTTCGGCCACACAGGCGGCAGAGGTGTCTTTGGCAAAACTCACCGGCACATCGGCCAGGCTTTGCACCTGGGCACGCAGGTCGATCTGATTCCAGGCCTCTGACTGTTTGTCAGAAAGTCCCATCATGCGGTGCCAGCCGCCCATTTGAAACGGTGCGGCCACGCCCACACCCACCAGACGTTCTCGCAAATCACCCAGCTGATCGCGCAGGGTGTTCATGTGCGTGGCAATCGCCGGCAGCAGGGTGATTTCATCGGGAAACACATAGTCCAAGCTGTGACGCTGGCGCACCTGACCACAAAAATCCACCAGCAGGAAGTCGGCGCTGCGTCGGCCAATCTTGATACCGATGGCAAATGCACCATCCGGGTTCAGCGTGAGTGGCACTGACGGCTGGCCAATGCGCCCACGCACCCGGTCTTGTTTGAGGATCAGACCATCGTCATCGAGCCGCGTGGTGATCAAGCCGATGGTTTGTGCGGTCAATCCGGTCAGGCGTGCCAGGTCGGCTTTTGGCAAGCTGCCGTTAAGTCGAATCGCCTGCAGCACCACGCGTTCATTGAACTGGCGCATGCCTACATGGTTGGAGCCCCTCGGACGGAGTTGCGCAGGGGATTCAGCGGGGGCAGCAGGTCGAGGCGGTGTCATGGGCGCAGATTTTCACCGATCACACCCTTGCGCAGAATGAAGTTGCCAAAAGGTTGTTGCTCACCGGTCAGGATGTAGGCGTAGGCTTGCCGTGCACGTTCGTAAAAAGCATAGCGCTCCACGCCCTCTGCATCCTGGCTTGGGGTCATTTTTACCTGTAAAAAATCAACCATTTCACGCTGTAGTGCAGAGCGTGCGGGGGCTTGCGTGCCGCTGACCTGCATGTAGGCTACCGGGTGGGGCACATCGGTGGCCAGGGGCAGCAGGGTGGTAATGGCTTGCACCACCTGCAGCATAGAAGTGCCTGGCAGCCGAATTACCGGTTTGCCTGCCGCAATGCTCATCACGGTGAAATTGGCATCGGCCAGCACCAGCGCATCGTCATGACCCATTTCCATCATGACCTTGAGCAGTTCGGGCGTGAGCAGGGGAGGGATTCCGATCAACATGTCTGCGCCCTCATGCCAGGGACTCGGCAGGCAATTCGTCCACCGTTTTTGCACCGGTCATCACCGCCACCGTGTCGCTCATGCTGATGGTTTTGGGGTTGACCACCGCCGCACGTTTGCCAAGGCGCTGGATATGGATGCGGTCGGCTACTTCAAACACATGAGGCATGTTGTGGCTGATCAAAATCACCGGCAAGCCCTTGTCGCGCACGCGGCGAATCAATTCCAGCACCATGTTGCCTTCTTTCACGCCCAAGGCGGCGGTAGGCTCGTCCATGATGACCACGTGTTGCGCAAAGGCGGCCGCACGGGCCACGGCCACACACTGGCGCTGGCCGCCCGACAAGGTTTCAACCGCTTGTGTCATGGATCGGATACCGACTTTCAGGTCGTTCATGCGGGCAATCGCTTGTGCCAACATTTCTTTTTTATCCAGCAGGCGCAGCAGTTGGCCAACGAAACCGGGTTTGAGCAGCTCGCGCCCCAGAAACAGGTTTTCGGCAATGCTCATGGCCGGTGCCACGGCCAGGTCCTGGTAAACCGTCTCAATCCCAGCACGCCGTGCATCGATAGGCGACTTGAAATGCACCAGTTTGCCGTCCAGCCGCAATTCGCCTTCGTCGGGGATGGTGGCGCCCGAGAGCGCCTTGATCAGCGAAGACTTGCCTGCGCCGTTGTCACCGATCACGGCCAGAATTTCACCGGCACGCAACTCAAAGTCGGTGCCGTCCAGTGCGGTGACCTGCCCGTACCGTTTGACGATGCCTTTGGCCTGCATCACCAGGGGTTGTGTAGTTGTGGTGTTCATTACCTTGCTCCCTTGCGCGACATCTGGTCGGCTGCGACCGCCAGGATCACCAGAATGCCGGTGATCAGCGTCTGGTACACCGAGGCCACGCCCATCAGGGTGAGGCCGTTGCGAAACACGCCCACAATGACCGCTCCGACCAGCGATCCCAGAATGATGCCGCGTCCGCCAAACAAGCTGGTTCCGCCCAGCACCACGGCGGTGATGGCATCGAGGTTTTCGGTTTGTCCGGCATTCGGGTCACCGACACCGGTGCGCGCCACCGACAACATGGCGGCGATCCCATAAAACAGGCCAGCCAACGCATACACCGTGACCAGCACCCGGTCCACGCTGATGCCGGTCAGGCGGGCGGCCTCCGGGTTGTTGCCCACGGCATACAAGTGCCGGCCAGGGGCGGTGTCGCGCAGCACAAACCAGGCCACCAGGTACAACACCAGCATGGTGACCGTGCCCACACTGACTTCGGTGCTGCCGATGTTGAAGGTGTTGCCCAGGGTGGTCATGGCCTCGGGCAGGTTGGTGATGGTTTGCGACCCAGAATAAATTTGCGTGATGGCAAAGGCAATGTTCAGGGTGCCCAACGTCACGATAAATGGCGGCAGCTTCACCCGGGTGACCAGCATCCCGTTGAGCAGTCCAAAACCGGTGGTGACCGCCAGTCCGCAGGCGATGGCCGCGTAGGCGTTCAGGCCAAAATCAACCGCAAGCTTGGTTATGACCACGCCGCCCAGGGCCATCACCATGCCACAGGACAGGTCAATGCCTGCCGTCAAAATGATCAGGGTTTGCCCAATGGCCAGCACACCGACCACCATCACCTGTTGCAGCACCAGCGAGAGGTTCTCGCCGCTCAAAAAGCGCGACGATTGGGTGGTAAAAAAAAGGCAAGTGACGGCAAGCGCTATCCAGGGGCCGAGTGCGCCCCATGGAATGTGCCGCTGTGAGGTGGTGGCCATCGTGGTCTCCGGTTGATGAATGAATGGTTTGCGGCATACAAGCTGGCCCGCAGCCAACCCGTATGCAATGTCAGGTCAGATTACTTGTTGCCCCAGCACAAATCCAAGCCTACCTTGGTGTCCTTGCTGTCCACGCCTGCGACTGGCTTGTTGGCAATCAGGGTCACGCCAGTGTCGACATAGCCCGAGACCTTCTTGCCGGTTTTTGCGTATTCCACACCCGCTGCAACACCCATCGAAGCCATCTTCAGCGGGTATTGCTGCGAGGTGGCGGCAATGTTGCCAGCGGCGGTGTCCTTGATACCTTGGCAGCCGCCGTCCACCGACACAATGATCACGCCTTTTTCCTTGCCAGCTTTCTTCAAAGCGTTGTAGGCACCGGCAGCAGCAGGTTCATTGATGGTGTACACCACGTTGATGTCAGGGTTCTTTTGCAGGCAGTTTTCCATGGCGGTCTGGCCTTTGGCCTGGTTGCCATCGGTGTCACCCGCACACACGGTTTCAGCAGTAGACGACAATTCATTGGACTTGGCATCATTGGCCTTTAAGCCAAAACCGGTCATGAAGCCGTTGTGGCGTTGTGCGCCCACCGGGTGGCCGGGGAAGAGGTCGAGCATGGCGATCTTGGCGGGTTTGTTGCCCAAGGCTGCTTTGGCGTATTGACCAATCAGCACGCCAGCTTTGTAGTTGTCGGTGGCGAAAAGGGCATCAGCGCCGTCAAACGGGCTGTCCAGCGCGATCACTTGTACGCCCTTGGCTTGTACTTTTTTTACTGTTGGGTTGATGGCATCGCCGGTAGACGTGATCAGAATGGTCTTGGCACCCGCAGCAGCCATGTTTTCCAGTGCGGTGATCTGGCTGGCGGTGTCGCCATCTTTTTTGCCAGTGGCGGTCAGCAGCTTGACGCCCGCTTTTTTGGCTTCAGCTTGGGCGCCTTCCTTCATCTTGACGAAGAAGGGGTTGGTTTCAGTTTTGGTGATCAGACCGATCACGGTTTGGTCAGCGGCAAATGCAGTGCCCAGGGACAGAGTCAGTGTGCTCAACAGCAGGGTGGTGGAAAGTTTCATGTGGATGCTCCTCGTCAGATGTTGCCCTTGCGGGCGTGGTTTTCAAAACTGTGCAGGAGTTGCTTGCTTTCCTGCGGGAAATTACGCTTGTTGGATTGGCGTGGCTGAACTATAGTGGCAGAATAGTTATTAAATCAAGTTGTTTTAGTTATGGAAAACCCTAATACCATGCAAATAAATTCTTCCGTTCAAGTGGCCACGGCGGGCGAGGCGTTGATCGATTTCATTGCCCACGCCGATGGCCGGTTTGAGCCTTGCTTGGGTGGCGCGGTGTACAACTTGACCCGCGCGTTGGCGCGCCAAGGTGTGGGCACGGCTTACCTGAATTCCTTGTCTCGTGACCGTTTCGGGCGGCAGTTGGCCAAGGGGCTTCAGGACGATGGAGTTCAATTGGCGGTCCCCGAGCCAGTGGTGCAAGTCACCTCGCTGGCGGTGGTTCATCTCAATGAACAGGGGCACCCAGACTATGCGTTTTACCGTGAAGGCGTGGCCGATCGGGCCACCAGCGCGGCTGCCTTGACACAGGCGTGTACCCAGTTTGAAGACTTGAGCCTGGTCTGCACTGGTGCGCTGGCCCTTTCGCCTGACGATGCAGACATTTACCTGCCCTGGTTGGCCTCACAGCGGCAGGCGGGGCGCACGGTTGTGGTGGATGCCAATTTGCGCCCATCGGTGATGCCCAACCTGGACCTGTACCGTCGCCATGTGTTGACCGCCTTGCAATACGCGGACGTGATCAAAGCCAGTGACGAAGACCTGCAATGCCTGGACCTGCCCGGCGCAAATGCACTTGATCAAGCCCGCTACCTGTTGCGTAAAAGCCGTGCCAGCATTCTGGCGTTGACTTTGGGGTCTGAAGGGGCCGTGTTGTTGACGCGTCATGGGCAGGTGTTTCGCGCGCGTGAACTGGAATCTTTGAAGGTGGTCGACACGGTGGGTGCGGGGGATTGCTTTCTGGCAGGGCTGGTCACTGCCATGCTGGCGCACAAGCTGCCAGCCAATTGGGGAAGTGCCCCGGTGTCCGACCCGGTTGCCAAGGATTTGGTGGCCAGCGCCATTGCAAGTGCCAGCTTGTGTGTGATGCAACGGGGCTGTGTGCCGCCAACCCGGGCTCAGGTGGTCGAGCGCATGGCCTCCACGGCGTTGGTGTGTGCCTGATGTGGGCTGGGTGGCTATATTAAAAATAGGGCTCTAGCCCTTGTATTTATTGTGAATGCAGCTACAAATTATGGAGCTATTTGAGATGACCAGTCACTCACACATCAGCTTGCCTGAGGTTTGTGTGCAACGCATAACCCAGCTGCTGGCCAGTGGCAGTCGCAAGATTTTGGGTTTGGTGGCACCGCCGGGTGCCGGCAAGTCAACGCTGGCGCAGATGCTGCTGGCGCAATACGGCGCAGTCGTGCAAATGGTGCCGATGGACGGTTTTCACCTGGCCAACAGCGAGCTTGATCGCCTGGGCAGACGCAGCAGAAAGGGCGCACCCGACACCTTTGACAGCGCAGGGTATGTCAATTTGCTGCAGCGCATCCAATCCCGGCAACCGGGCTCAAACGTGGTTTATGCACCAGACTATCGCCGCGAGATCGAAGAAGCCGTGGCCGGAGCCATTGCGGTACAGCCTCACACGCCATTGATCATCACCGAAGGCAACTACCTGCTGCTGGACGACGCACCCTGGCATGAGGTGCGCGCGGTGGTCGACGAAATCTGGTACCTGGACGTCCCCGACGACGTGCGCCATGCACGTTTGCTGGCACGCCACATGCAATTTGGCCGCACGCGTGACGAGGCGCTGGCGTGGATCGCACACACCGATGAACCCAACGCGGTGCGCATTGCGCAAACCCGCCAACGGGCGAGTTTGTGCGTGCCTTGGCATTGAGATGCCTACATGGCTTTCTCGGCTTGGTCGTTCAGGTTGTGATGCTTGGCTTCGTCGGATTCGGTCCGAACGAAACTTAAAGCATCACGGGGCCGAATCGTTTACGTTTTGATATCAGGCACACCGCAGCTTGCTGCGGTGTGGTTCATCGAAGACTCTCGGTGTGCTTGATCTCATTCACCAACGCGCGAGCTGCATCTTCAACGGCTCGCCGGCCAGCAAGACCGAAATCGCTCTTGAACTCTTCCCACTCAGCGTTGCCATTTCCGGTTACCTGCAGTCTTGCAACCAAAGTCGCTTGCGGGTCAAAGATCTCCACCAAAACATTGACTGAAAATTTGGTGGGTGGCCAAGTGAACGGCGACGGCGAACTCGACGTTGTCGAAATTTCTGGACGATAGACAAAAGAGGCACCGGACGCCTGAATGGCCGCGGCATCGCTGGCAGAAGTGACCACGCTGACGTCGGTGTAAACAGAAGCGAGGGCAGCTCGTAAGGCGCGTTCGAAATCCCGATACGGGTGGTAGCTGATTTTGTCACCCCCACCCCCTTGGGTTGTCACTTCCTTTTTGCGGTCGGCTTCAGTCATCACGTAGGCTACCTTCTTCGGTGACCATTGAGCTTCGCGGTTGGGGACGGACTTTGCTTCGATCGAAATCGGATGGGCGCACCCTGCCAGAATGATGGAGCCTGCAAGGCATGTAGCGATCCATGCACAACGGTGAATTTTGGTCAATAACGGTTTCATTGAGAGATGGTTAGATACTGATTGCATATGTGTTTTTTCTGTGAATTGGAATTTGGACAGGACTTATTGAATTTGCATTGCCAGCAAGAACGCTTGATCGCGATAGATCTTTGACAGCAGTGCGCGCACCAGGTTTGGATATTCGATCTGGCCCTTTGGCACTGCAACGGCAGCGGCAAAACTTGATTCAAACTGCGTCGTCGTGGCGTAGTTTTTCTTCAGAACTATCTTGCCCGACGCAGTTAAGGTCAGCTCAATTTCAATCTGACCAACGCCCTGGCTGAATCCAGATACGTCGATGTCGTTTTTAATCAGCACAATGTCAATTCGATGTGCAGCACTGGCATCGTAGAGACCAGCTTCTTGTAGATCGTTGGTCATTGCCCGTTCAAGATAACCGGCAAAAGTCGTGTCACCCGCAGTGAGGTTCGCACCACGCAGTGATATCTGATTGACTTTCGCTCTGACATCGTCGGGTTGTACCTTGCCGAGGGCCATCTTATTGAGCTTGCTGTGTTTGAGATTGTCAACAGCGGCATAGTCAGCTGAATAACTTGGTGCGACGAGGTTGGCACAGCCTGTGGTCAGCGCGGAGATCATGATGATGAGTATGGTGATGGCGGAGCGCATATGAAGTCTTTCACTGAATATGGGAGCAAAAAATGGCGATTGCCACGTGCAGTGGGGGGAGTCGCGGCATCTGAGAGTGAAGGCACCAAGGGTGCGAGCGACCCCTCTTTGCAGGTTATTGCGCAGGTGTTGGCGTTGCAGTTGGCGCCAAGCCGATGACTTCACCCATGCGCCTCAGAAAAACGGTAATGCTGTTGGGGTAATCAAAACCGGCACCTGTATTTCTGTCAACGATGTAGCCAATGCCGCCACCAATGATGATGTTTCCCCACACGGAGCCGTTTGCTTTTGAAACGACCATTTCATGTCCGGCAAGATTTTCTTCCTTCTTACAATCCACAGCCAAATCGCCCGTACTCTTATTGATGGTCACACTGCCCGGGGAAGTTACAAACCACTTGCCTGCATCATTTGTGAGAGTGCACGCAGCGCCTGCAATTTCTTTTCCGTCTTGTATCGTTTGTACCGAAACGGGCTGCAACTTAGACCCGGTAACAGATGCACAGCCAGTAAGTACGAGCAAGGTGCCTACTATAAAAAGATTCTTCAAAATTTAAACTCCTGTTTTTATTGTGGCAAATATAAAGCAAAGGCGTTGCCGCACCACCCGAGACAAATTCTCTTGAAATCGCACCTGAATCCGTGATCAAAAATGACTTCAACGGTTAGGCATTTCGATTGTATGAGGCACGATATTTAGCCACTGTGGTTGCAAGCCAGCATCAGACCAATGAAGTATCAAGAATTGACGATTTATGTTACCCGCCGTTGCAGATTTTGAATATCCCCCATTCGGGGGATTCTGAGCATCAGTTTCAAAATTTGGAATTTTAAATTTCCCATGCATAAGACATCAACTGGGTGTTTTCAGTGGTTGAAATTCTTGGGGTTGAATGGCGGCTCTTCATTGCGCCGACGGCCGGATGTGCAGCCATACCGGGAATTGGTTGCACCCGTTGCATCAGGTTGCTTGACCAACACGGCACATGACTG
>CAIOAQ010000512.1 GCA_903856025.1 uncultured beta proteobacterium | reverse complement strand
ATCTCCTCGACCGACTGATATTTTTGATATTCCAATTTTGTTAGATTTTCTAAAGGAGTGCGTTATGAAACCATCTCGTCTGATTGCCCTGTGGGTGGTTCCCCTTGTTGTCGCTTCGTTTGGCGTTCGCGCGGACGACGTGTCCGTTGCCGTCGCGGCCAACTTCACCGCGCCCATGCAAAAGATCGCCACCGAGTTCGAGAAGGACACAGGGCATAAAGTTGTCCCCTCCTTTGGGGCCACGGGCAAGTTTTACGCCCAAATCAAAAACGGTGCACCCTTTGAGGTGCTGTTGACGGCTGATGAGGAAACGCCGGCCAAGCTGATCAAGGAAAACGCGGCCGTGGCAGGCAGCCAGTTCACCTACGCCATAGGCAAGCTGGTGTTGTGGTCAGCCAAGCCGGCCATTGTGGATGGCGCAGGCGCGGTGTTGAAAAATGGTGGTTTTGACCACCTGGCCATTGCCAACCCCAAACTTGCGCCCTATGGTGCCGCCGCGGTGGAGGTGATGAAAGCGCTTGGCGTACATGACGCATTGCACGCCAAGATCGTGACAGGTGAAAGCATTGCACAAACCTACCAATTCATCAGCACTGGCAATGCGCTGCTGGGCTTTGTGGCGTTATCGCAGGTATTGAAAGACGGAAAAATCGAAGGTTCTTCATGGGTGATCCCCGCCAAGCTGTACACCCCCATCCGCCAGGACGCGGTCATTCTGGAAAAAGGCAAAGGCAAACCAGCCGTTGAGGCGTTGATGAAATACCTGAAAGCTGGCAAAGCCAAGGCCATCATCACGTCATTTGGTTACGAACTTCCATAACTGACATGAACAGCAGGCACGAAACTGGCTAGGCAATTCAAAGATGCATTTCAACGGAGATTCGAATCATGAAAATTGCGGTTGCTACCAAAGACAACTGGACGCAGGTTTCGGGGCATGCGGGACAGACCCGCCAATGGCTGGTGTTCGACTGCCAACCGGACGGGCCCATGCCCGAACCACAGCGGGTCGAGCTCACCAATGAACAATTGCCGCATCATTTCAATGACACCGGCCCTCATCCGCTGCATGACGTTGAAATCATGGTGACCGCCAGTGCAGGCACAGGCTACATGCGCCATATGGAAAGTTGGGGTGCCCAGGTGCGGTTGACCGGCGAAACCGATCCGCAGACCGCACTGAAGAAAATTGTCATGGGCGAGGCCCTGGCAGACACCCGCTTTGACATCACCACCACCTTGTGCAAATTGCGCGACCTGTTTTCGCGTCACTGACAGGAGCCAGCGCATTGAACCCGTCACATGACTGCCGCGCGCTGATGCAGAAAGAACTGCTGAGTCGCCCCGTCGCGGCAGACATCGGCACCGACCTGCTGCGTCCTGTCCTGGCCAGCCTGCTGGCAGGGCGATCCCTGAATCAAGGGGTGTTGACCGCCAGCTTGGGCTTGCCCGAACCGACTTTTCAGGCCCTCTGGCGCGACTACTTTCCTGGCGCCCACCTCCATCGGCAACATGGCCCCGGTGAAACCATTGCTGAGTTGGAAGACCTCTTGGATTTGCTGCTGGAATACCGTGCCGGCCAGCGTGAATCCGAAGTCTGGCTGGCCCACATCGTTGCCTACGGCTGCTGTGGGCGAAACCACCTGTGGCAAGACCTGGGCCTGGCGGATCGTGGCGAACTCTCTACCTTGATGAGCGTGGCCTTCCCCGCGTTGGCCGCATTGAATGTGGGTGACATGAAGTGGAAGAAGTTCATTTACCGCCACTACTGCAGCCGCGAAGGCATTTACGTCTGCCCGGCACCGTCCTGCAGCGAATGCGCTGATCACGCAAAATGCTTTGCACCCGAGGTCTAGGAGCCTAGGCCGCAGAGCGGGCTCACAGCCGATGGTAACGCGCAAGTAAGATTGCAGCATGTTTTTGAACGACAGTGACCTCCAAGCCATTTGGCTGACTGCCCGCCTGGCCGGCATCGTGACGCTGATTCTGCTGCTGGTCGGCACGCCCATTGCCTGGTGGCTGGCGCGCAGCAAGGCCTGGTGGAAAGGGCCGGTGGGTGCAGTGGTGGCGCTGCCGTTGGTGTTGCCGCCCTCCGTCCTGGGTTTTTACCTGCTGTTGGCCATGGGGCCGAATGGCCCGGTGGGCCAATTTACCCAGGCGCTGGGCATGGGCACCCTGCCCTTCACCTTCTGGGGGCTGGTGGTGGGGTCGGTGTTTTACTCGCTGCCCTTCATGGTGCAACCCTTGCAAACCGCATTCGAGGCCATCGGCGAGCGCCCACTGGAAGTGGCGGCCACCTTGCGCGCCTCACCACTGGATGCCTTTTTTACCGTGGCCGTGCCGCTGGCGCTGCCTGGTTTCCTGACGGCTGGCGTCCTCACCTTCGCCCACACGGTGGGTGAGTTTGGGGTGGTCCTGATGATTGGCGGCAACCTGCCCGGCGTGACCCGGGTCGCGTCTGTGCTCATTTATGACCACGTGGAAGCCATGGAATACCTGCAGGCACATCGCTTGTCGGCGGTGATGCTGGTCTTCTCCTTCCTGGTGTTGTTGGCACTTTACGCCTGGCGACCCCAACCAAAGAAAGGTGCCTGACGTGAGCGGCATTCAAGCCCGTTTTAAGCTCGACTGGCCGGGGTTCACACTGGATGTGGATCTGGACTTGCCCGCGCGGGGTGTGACTGCTCTGTTTGGCCACTCTGGCTCCGGAAAAACCACCTTGCTGCGCTGCATTGCCGGGCTGGAGCGGGCCAAGCAGGGCCGTCTCGTCGTCCATAGCGATGTTTGGCAGGACGATGGGCAAAATGCTGGCCATTGGTTACCCACACACAAGCGCCCGTTGGGCTACGTGTTTCAGGAGGCCAGCCTGTTCCCGCACCTGACGGTGATGGGCAACCTGCGTTATGGCATGCGCCGGATTGCGGGCGCGCCACAAGGCAGTCTGGACCAAGCCATTGAACTGCTGGGCATCGGCCACCTGCTGGAGCGCAAGCCGGACCGGCTCTCAGGGGGTGAACGCAGCCGCATCGGCATTGCCCGTGCACTGGCCGTCAGCCCGCGCCTGTTGCTAATGGATGAACCTCTGGCCGCGCTGGACCTGAAACGCAAGCAGGAAATCCTGCCCTACCTGCAGCGCCTGCATGGTGAGCTGGACATTCCGGTCATTTATGTCAGCCACGCCCCTGACGAGGTGGCGCAACTGGCAGACACCCTGGTGGTGATGGAGGCGGGCCGCGTGCTGGCCGCTGGGGCGCTGACGGACACGTTGGCGCGTCTTGATTTGCCCATCCAGCTGGGTGAAGACGCGGGTGTGGTGTTGGAGGCAGTGGTGGCCGAGCGCGACGGGACCTGGCACCTGGCACGGGTGGCGTTCCCCGGCGGTAGCCTGTGGGTGCGCGACGGCGGCCACGCGATAGGTCAGGCGGTGCGGGTGCGCATTCTGGCACGCGATGTCAGCATCGCCTTGCAACCAGTGACCGGCACCAGCATCCAGAACTGCCTGGCATCGACGGTTGACCAACTGGCCAGCGACCACCACCCGGCACTTGCGCTGGTGCGGCTCAACGTGGGTCCGTCCGCTGTTTTGGCCCGGCTGACACAGCGTTCGATCGCAGGGCTGGGTCTTGCGCCGGGCATGCCGGTCTGGGTGCAGATCAAGGCGGTGGCGCTGATTGGTTAGTGCTTGTTGGCGTAGCACACATTCTTAAAAACCCTTTCAATCGGCTCTGTCATGCCAAGCAGCCATACTGTACCGGTATGGTGCCTGCCGCGCCGAGAAAGCCCACCTCTATGAGCGCCACTGGTGCAACGCCCACCGACATTGCGTCAATCAACTCTGGCTGGAAACAGTTCACACGCCTGCTGGGTAAAACCCCACCCCGGCTTAATCTGGCCCTGCAAGGGGGTGGTGCACATGGGGCCTTTACCTGGGGCGTTCTGGATGCCTTGCTCCAGCAGCCAGATCTGGCGTTTGAGGGATTGAGCGGCAGCAGTGCTGGCGCGATGAACGCCGTGGTGTTTGCCGACGGCTGGATGAAAGGCGGGCGTGAGGGTGCGGGTCTGGCGCTGGCAGAGTTCTGGCGTGAAGTAGGGCGCCAGATGCCCTGGGCTCCCATGACACGCGGGGAAGACGATGCCATCAACCTGTCACCTGCCACAAAATTGATGGCCCACTGGGCCGGCTACTTTTCTCCCGCCCAACTCAATCCCTTTGATCTCAATCCCTTACGCGACCTGCTGTCGCGACAGATTGACTTTGAGGGTCTGCGTGCACACTGCCCCCTCAAGTTGTTTGTGGGAGCCACACAGGCCAGCACCGGCAAGCTGCGGGTGTTTCGCGAAACCGAGCTGACACTGGACATGCTGCTGGCTTCGGCCTGTTTGCCAAAAATCCACCATGCCGTGAAAATTGACGGCGAGCCCTACTGGGATGGCGGCTATTGCGCCAATCCAGCGGTATTCCCGCTGTTTTATGACTGCGAGTCACGCGACGTGATGCTGGTGCTGTTGAGCCCGCTCAGACGCGAAGGCACGCCACACACGGTGCGGGAAATCGACACGCGCATCACCGAACTGGCGTTCAGTGCCCACTTTGTGCGCGAAATGCGCATGTTTGCACACGCCAAGGCATTTGCTGGCCGCCCTTTCATTCGCTGGGGTCGGCTGGAGCCGTCGTCTGTACACACTGCGTTTTCACATGATTGACACCAGCGGGCTGGCCAATCTGGAACGCAGCGACACCAAGCTGCTGGCGCACGGACCGTTTCTGGAGCTATTGCGCGAACAAGGTCGCACGCGCGGCAATGACTGGTTGACGCAACACGCCAGCGCCATCGGGCACCACGCCACGCTGGACGTACAAGCTTGTTTCACCTGAGATACGCATGCACAGTTAAATTTCAAGCTTCTCCAGCGGATGTTTTTGTTAAATTTTCCTGTAGCCCATGTAAATAGTACATATACAGCTACTAACTATATAGCATTTTTCATTCCACCAGTCAGACCAACACCGCCTCAACCGGCTGATTCAGAAACGCATTGCGAATGCCCAGGGCGGTGGCCTTGAACAAGTCGGTTGCGTGGGCCGCCGTAGGGGCGAGGGTGACCCGCACGGCATCGGTGGCCGGGTCAAACAACACATCGCCCTTGAACCCCTTCAGCGCCCCCAACTGCCCGGTTTGCCCCACCGCCACCTCATAACTGTCGGCAGCGGGCCCCTGAGAACAGCCCGAGAGGGCCAGTGAGCTGCCAAGGAGCCAGGGTGCCGAAGCGTTGAATTGCTGGCGTGTGAACATGATGCGGATCCCTCGTGTCGCCACGGCCCGCAACCGAGGCAGTGCGTCTCGGAATTGTGCGCTCGGCCCACTTAAGAACGATGTGCGGCACCAGACGGACGGCGTGGTTGACATGCGCCAGACCACCTTGCGGGCAATCGGCAAACCAACGCTCAGCAGACGTTCGGCCGTTGAAAATCCCCAATTCTGCCCGCGTATCAGCGTGAGACATAGGGTTTGAACCACCCCAAGCCGACGGATGTTCCACCAGCCTCTTTGTTGGCTGGTCGGTATTCGCAACCGACCCAGCCTTGGTAGCCCAGTTCGTCGAGCAAGGCGAACAAGTAGTCGTGGTTGATTTCACCCAAGTCTGGCTCATGGCGTTGCGGTACGCCAGCGATCTGCAGATGGCCCACATTTCCGGTGGGCAGGTACTGGCGCAGCTTCATCGCCAGATCGCCCTCGACGATTTGGCAGTGGTACAGGTCCATCTGCACCTTGAGGTTGGGCGCGCCAATCTCCTGCACGATGGCATGCGCCACGTCCTGCCGGTTCAGGTAGAAGCCCGGAATATCGCGTGTATTGATGGGTTCGATAAGGACATCACGTCCGGCAGAAGCTGCTGCGCTGGCTGCCCAGGACAAGTTGGAAAGGTAGGTTTCGCGCAACACCGCAGGATCAGCATGGCTGGGTGCGAGTCCTGCCATGACATGAATACGCGGACAGTCCAGTTCCTTTGCGTATTCCAGCGCGCGTTTAAAGCCCTCGCGGAATTCTGCCTCGCGCCCTGGCAGGCACGCCATGCCACGTTCACCGGCATTCCAGTCTCCTGGCGGCGCGTTGAACAGGACTTGCTGCAGTCCGTTTTCCTGCAATCGCTGGGCAATGTCCTTGGCTGCAAAGTCATAAGGAAAGAGGTATTCAACGGCCTCAAAGCCGTCTTTTGCTGCTGCAGCAAAGCGGTCCAAGAAGTCGTACTCGTTGTAGAGCATGGAGAGGTTTGCAGCGAAACGAGGCATGGTCTATTCCTAAATAATGTTGAGTTGATCAGTTCAGAGTCAAAAGATTGACGGTTCTGCTTGTGCACCTGTTACCAATGGGCTCCGAAATGGCTTCTGAGCTCTTCCAACTGTGCTTCAGACAGCGCTTGCGGATGACCGAGCACATACAAACGTGCGGTTTCTTCCAGTTCCTCAAGCACCGCGCTGGCGTTCGCCGGGCTGGTGTGCCAGACATTGGGGCCCAGCCGGTCCAGCATGACGGCACGAATGGGCGTGCCCTTGTGACGCATGGCGCTGATGCGCGCCGCCACCAGGACCCCAACCGCCGGGTCACCGGGCCGGTGATAGGGAATCAGCGGAACATGGCCGACCTTCATCACGTAATACGGCGTGATGGGCGGCAGGATATCGTCTTGAGACCACACCCCTGACAGCGTGAGTGCCACCAGATGGGTGGAATGGGTGTGGATCACGCAGCGTGCATCCGGATCGCTGTCGTAGATCTTGCGGTGCAAGGTCAGCGTTTTTGAGGCTTTGTCCCCTGATAGCTGTTCACCGGCGGCGTTTACCACGGCCAGCTTGGCGGGGTCCAGGTTGCCCAGGCAGGCATCGGTGGGTGTGATGATGTAACCCTCATCGGTACGCACACTGATGTTGCCGGCCGTGGCATGCACATAGCCCCGTGCAAAGAGCGATGCGCCTACGCGGCAGATTTCTTCGCGCGACGCACTGCTCATGATGTGGCCTTCAACAGGGCAAAGGCTTTGGTGAAGAAGTCGACCGTGCCGAAATTGCCGGACTTCAACGCAAGGTGCAGGGTCTTATTGGGCCATTGCGCCGACTGCACGGCGGTCCATGGAACACCGGGGTCAATTTGCGGCCCGATCGCCATGCGCTGCACGCCCAGCGCCTGCACCACAGCACCCGAAGTCTCCCCGCCCGCCACCACGAGTTGGTGCACGCCCAGGTCAACCAGGCCCACCGCAATGCGGGAAAGTGCATCCTCCACCAGTTCGCCGGCTCGGGCCACGCCCAGCTTGGCTTGCACGGCCTGCACCGCAGTGGATTCGGCGGTGGCGTAGATCAGCACCGGTCCCTGTGGCAGCAGTGGCCTGGCCCACGCAAGCGCATGACCGACCACATCGTCCCCGGCTGCAATCGCGAGGGGGTCCACCGCAAAGGCCGGGCGACCTTGTTGCCTGAAATCGAGCACCTGACCGTTGGTCGTTTGCGAGCAACTGCCAGATACGACGGCACACAGCCCTGTGGCTTGCGGCAACCTGTCTGCACCGATGCCTGCCTGCTCGGCGCGGTTGCTCCAGTTTTGCGGCAGGCCAATCGCAATGCCTGATCCTGCGGTGACCAAGGGCATGCCGGCCAGTGCCTTGCCAATTTCCATCAAATCGGCGTTGTTGATTGCGTCGACGACAGCAACGCCCACGCCTTGGGCTTGCAGTGCTGCAAAGCGCGCGGCAATGGCGGTGGCACCCTGGCTGACAATGCCGTAGGGCACCAGATCAACCTTGCGTTGGGTCTGTGATTGCATCACACGTACCAGATTCGCATCGGTCATCGGGGTCAGCGGATGTTGTCGCATACCGCTGTCACTCAACAGCAGGTCACCCACGAACAGGTGGCCTTTGAACACGGTACGTTGGTTCTCGGGGAACGCGGGGCAAACAATGGTGAAACCATTGCCTGGCCCATGCAAGGCATCCAGCAGTGCGTCCGTGACCGGCCCAATATTGCCTTGGGGCGTGGAGTCAAAGGTAGAGCAATACTTGAAATAGATTTGCGCCACACCCTGGGACTGCAGCCAGCGCAGTGCGACCAAGGACTGCTCCACCGCCTCAGCGGCAGGAATGGTGCGCGATTTCAGCGCGACCACAATCACATCGGCATCTATGGGCGCTGCCGCGTCGGACGGCACCCCGATTGTTTGCACCG
This sequence comes from uncultured beta proteobacterium, assembly GCA_903856025.1. Lineage (GTDB taxonomy): Bacteria > Pseudomonadota > Gammaproteobacteria > Burkholderiales > Burkholderiaceae_C > Rhodoferax. Next base: position 2,050 of record CAIOAQ010000512.1, on the reverse strand, counting down.
CGCGCAGGCCACTGCGCACCAGGTTGTTGGCGAGGTCGGTTGCTCCGGTGAAGTCATCGGCAATGCAACCCAGGACAGGATGTCGAGTTTGCATGGTGATTACGCCTGCTTTTCTGGCAGGGTGATGCCGGGAAATATCTTGATCACCGCAGAGTCGTCTTCGCGACCATGGCCCGAGGTTGATGCCTGCATGAACATCTGGTGCGCCGTCGCAGAGAGCGGCAGCGGGAACTTGCTGGCACGTGCCGTGTCCAGCACCAGGCCCAAATCTTTCACAAAGATGTCTACGGCCGACAGGGGCGTGTAGTCACCCGCCAGCACATGGGCCATGCGGTTTTCAAACATCCAGCTGTTGCCGGCACTGTGGGTGATGACTTCATAGATGGCCTTGGCATCGACACCCTCGCGAATACCAAGCGCCATCGCTTCCGCAGCGGCCGCAATATGCACACCGGCCAGCAACTGGTTGATGATCTTCACCTTGCTGCCTGCGCCGGCTTTGTCGCCCAGGCGGTAAACCTTGGCGGCCATGGCATCCAGCGCCGCGCCAACCTTGGCATAGGCATCTGCGCTGCCAGCGGTCATCATGGTCATCTGGCCCGCGGCGGCCTTGGCCGCGCCACCTGAAATCGGCGCATCCAGGTACAAAATGTCCTGTTCTGCCAGGCGTGCTTCCAGGGCGATGGACCAGTTTGGGTCCACGGTGGAGCACATCACAAACACGCTGCCACGCTTGAGTGCTGCCGCAGCGCCACCGTCACCAAACAGCACTGCCTCGGTTTGCGCTGCATTCACCACGACACTGACCACTACCTCACATTGGGCGGCCACCTCTGCGGGGCTGGCGCAGGCCACGCCTCCTTCAGCAGCAAACGCCTGTGCAACCTCGGGTCGCACGTCACAGACATGCACCTGGTAGCCCGCACGCCGCAGCGAGGTAGCCATGCCTTTTCCCATGGCCCCCAGGCCGATGATTCCGATTTTTTGATTCATGATTTTCTCAAATTGTGGTGTTATATCTTTGAACTCAGCGGTTGACCAGCTTGGCAGGTGTACGCCAGACCAGGATCGCGCCCAATACCAGCATGCCGGCCAGCACATACATGCCGATCTGTGTGCTGTGGGTCAGATCCTTCAAAATGCCGATCATGTAAGGACTGGCAAAGCCAGCGAGATTCCCTACCGAATTGATGACGGCAATCCCTGCAGCTGCGCCAGTGCCTGTCAGGAAGGCCGTCGGCAATGACCAGAACAGCGGGGCACAAGTAAGCACACCTGCCGCAGCCATGGACAGAAAGATGATGGAGACGACCACGTTGTCGGCAAAAGATGCGGCAACGGTAAAGCCGACTGCACCAACCAGCGCGGGAACGATCAGGTGCCAGCGCCGCTCACGGTGGGCATCCGCACTGCGACCGCAGAGGTTCATGGCGATGATGGCGCAAATGAACGGGATGGCGCTGAGCAGTCCGATGTTCAGGTTGCCCTTGATGCCCGTGGCCTTGACCAGCGTTGGCATCCAGAAGGTCAGACCATACTGGCCCATCACGAACGTGAAATAGATCAGGCACATCATCCAGATGCGGCCATCCTTGAACACGGCGGACACAGAATGCGGGCCCTTCTCACCATGCTGGCGATCCTTTTCCACTTCGCGGGTCAGGTACTTCTTTTCTTCAACGGTAAGCCACTTGGCTTTTTCAATGCTGTTGTCCAGAAAGAAGATGACTGCCACGCCGACCAACAGCGCGGGTATGGCTTCAATGATGAACATCCACTGCCACCCATGCATACTGCCGGTGCTTTGGAATGCGTCCATGATCCAGCCCGACAGCGGGTTGCCAAAAATGCCCGCAACCGGAATGGCAGACATAAAGACCGCAACAATCTTTGCCCGACGGTGCGCTGGAAACCAGTACGTCATGTACAAAATCACGCCAGGGTAGAAGCCCGCCTCGGCCACCCCCAGAAGGAATCGCATGATGTAGAACTCGGTTGGCGTGGAGACGTACACAAACGCCGCAGAGATCAAACCCCAGGTGATCATGAT
>CAIOAQ010000511.1 GCA_903856025.1 uncultured beta proteobacterium | reverse complement strand
TCTTGCAATGCTTGTTGCTGTTCCTGACGTTTTTGGATTTCACGTTCGGGTGACACGTTTTGATTGATCCGCTGTAACGTTGTAGCGGCATTCGCTTGCCGCTCCAACCCATTCACAATCACTTCCTGGCGGCGCAGTTCATCCATGGCCTTGCGCCGTGCACGTTTTGCATCCTGCTGGCAATCAAAAACCAGGAATCGTTCGAAGCATGCCGCATACGCCGTTGAAAAATTTGCCTCTTGTACAGCGCGCTGCTCGTGAATGCGCTGCCTCTCGGCACCGATATCGATTGCGCCCAATGGCGTAACTTGTGCGTGTGACACAAGCACACTGCATGCACAAAGACAAAAAATCAACAAAAGCTTCATGTCAATCGGGTGTCCACATCGCGCCGATCCAGCGCCAAATACTCTGCTGATTGCATTTCCTGAATGCGCGACACGGTACGCGCAAACTCGTTTGCAAGCATGCCTTCCAGGTACAACTCTGGTGCCTTGACCTGAGCCGACATGATCAATTTAACCCTGCGGTCATAGAGCACATCGATGAGCCAGGTAAACCGGCGCGCCTCAGATGACATGCGCGGCGTCATCTGTGGTACGTCACTGAGCAACACCGTGTGGAACTGCGTGGCGATTTCAAGGTAGTCGTTTTGCGAGCGTGGACCACCGCACAAGGTCTTGAAATCAAACCAAACCAGACCACCGGCCTTGCGGCGGGCGTGAATTCTGCGAGCCTCAATCTGAAGAACAGGATCTTCGTCAGGGCATTCCGCCAAACGCTCGAACGCATGATTTATCGCAGCTTCAGCCGACGCATCCAGCGGTGCATGGTAAAGCTCCAACTGCGACAGTGTCTGGCCACGGTAATCGGTGCCGTTGTCCACGTTGATCACATGAAGGTGGTGTTTCAGCAGCTCTATGGCTGGTAAAAAACGGTCTCGATTCAGCCCATTGGGGTACAAATCATCGGGTTTGAAATTGGAAGTGGTCACCATGCCCACCCTTTCCACCGCCAGCGCATGGAGCAAGCGGTGAAGAATCATGGCATCGGTGATGTCCGACACATGAAACTCATCAAAACAAATCAGCCGGTATTTCTCGGCAATGCGTTTGGCCAGCTCGTTGAGCGGATTGACGGTGCCTTGTAAATTAGAGAGTTCACGGTGCACTTCACGCATGAATTCGTGGAAATGCAAGCGGGTTTTGCGCTTGATGGGCACCGCGCTGTAAAAGCAATCCATCAAAAAGCTCTTCCCCCGCCCGACACCACCGAACATATAAACACCACGTGGTATGGGCGGGCGATTGATCAGTTTCTTGATGGCGTTAGAGCGTTGTTCACGGTATTGCCCCCATTCACGGGCACACGTCTCCAGAACCTGCACCGCTCGCAGCTGCGCTGGATCAGCGCTGAAACCGCGGGCAGCGAGCTCGTCCTGGTATATTTTTCGAACCGTCACGAAACACTCATTTGCTATAAAACTAATACTTACTACCCCTTATAAAACGAGGGGTAGAGGCCAATTTTACATATAAATTAAAAATTCAAGGTGCGTTTATCAACAGCCAATGCAGCCTCTTTGGTCGATTCGCTCAAAGACGGATGCGCGTGACACACACGGGCAATGTCTTCGCTGCTGGCCCTGAATTCCATCGCCAGCACACACTCGGCGATCAGTTCACTGGCCATGGGGCCGACGATGTGTACGCCCAGAATTTCATCGGTAACCGCATCCGCCAGCATCTTGACCATACCGGTAGTGTCGCCCAGCGCCCTCGCCCGGCCGTTGGCCAGGAACGGGAAAGTCCCGGCCTTGTAGGCTCGACCGCTG
>CAIOAQ010000510.1 GCA_903856025.1 uncultured beta proteobacterium | reverse complement strand
GAAACACCCGCTTGGCGTCAACTCAAGGCAGAACTTCTCAAACAAGGCAAGGCGGCAGACAAAAGCTCTGATGTCGCTCACCGACAAGTCAATCAAACGGCCACCTTTGCCATACGTCTATCAGTCGGTTTGGCACTGTTTGCTATCTTGGCTGCTGTAGCGTTAAACGTGGGTCTGCTGACCACCTTGCGCAAAGAGCTTGGCGGTGATCCCGCCAGCGCTCGCGATGCTTTGTCGCAAATTTCGCAGGGCAACCTCTCGACGGGCATCGTAAATCTCGGCAATCCTGACAGCCTGATGGGAACCATGCTCCAAATGGAAGCATCACTTAAACATTTGGTGCAAGGGGTTCGCCAATCGGCCGGTGGGATTGCCACGGCGACCCAGGAAATTGCTGCGGGCAGTCAAGACTTGAGTAACCGCACCGAGAGCCAGGCCAGTGCCCTGGAAGAAACGGCAGCCTCCATGGAAGAACTTGGCTCCACTGTGAAGCAAAATTCGGACAGCGCTCGCCAAGCCAATCAATTGGCGCAAACCGCTTCCTCCGTCGCGGTCAAGGGCGGCGAAGTCGTTGAACAAGTCGTTGAAACCATGAAAGGCATCAACGATGCCTCCCGCAAAATTGCAGACATCATCGGCGTGATTGACGGTATTGCCTTTCAAACCAATATCCTGGCCCTGAACGCTGCGGTTGAGGCCGCCCGGGCTGGCGAACAGGGTCGTGGTTTTGCCGTTGTAGCCTCTGAAGTACGTTCTCTTGCTGGCCGCAGCGCAGAAGCGGCAAAAGAAATCAAAACCTTGATTGGCACCAGTGTTGAACGGGTTGGGCTAGGCACTGCATTGGTTGATCAAGCCGGGGCCACCATGACGGAGGTGGTCAACGCCATCAAACGGGTCACCGACATCATGGGTGAAATCAGTGCTTCCAGCAGTGAACAATCACTGGGCGTGTCTCCGGTTGGGGAAGCAGTTGGACTGATGGACCAAACCACGCAACAAAATGCAGCTTTGGTGGAGGAAATGGCTGCGGCAGCGGGCAGTCTCAATAGCCAAGCGAACGAACTGGTGCAGGCGGTTGCGGTTTTCAAACTCGGTTCGACCAACAGTGGGACGCAAGTGGCGTACTCGGCGGTTATTCGCTCACCGGCTGCAGCCAGGTTGGGCAGCAAACCTAACGCCGCGCCACGGTTGGCACCACCCAAGTCCAAAGTCAATGCTCCATCAGCGCCATCAACGACCAAGGTCAAAGTCAGCGCCAGTGAACAGAGCGATTGGGAGTCGTTTTGATCATGGCAGTAATGAATGCCGTTGATTTCAACACCGTTTCATGGCGGAGTCATGTCAAAACCCCAACCACCTGATCCTCACCTGATGGTGCTTTCCCAGGCTCTGTGCGACATACGGGATTATTGGGTACTCGTCTCCATGGTACTGAAAGATCAGATGGCTGATGTCCCATCTCCCGCTCGGGATGAGGTCATACTGCAAGCGGAGCGACATCTTGCAAGACTCCGGGAAGGCGCGCGTCAGTCTTTTGAATAATTGGCTGGAAGCCAGGGAGGGACTGCAAGAAGTAAAACGATGGAATGAAGGTTAAACCTGAGTAGATGAACCCCATCAAGCCGTCTCACACTGTGCAATGAAGCGTTGAAGACTCACCGAGAGGTGGTTCTTTCTGTGGTGAAACAGGTAAAAATGTTGGGCTAAACAAGGCGACGCGCTTTTTACAACCACCAGCCTTCGCAGCGTGACCAGGTCCTGCACCGTGCCAAATGAGATGCAGGTGAGTCTCAATCCTTCAGCAGCAGCATGTTTGATTGCCTCGGTGCTGCCAAACTGCTTCACTTACACCTACTGGTGTAAGTGAAGCATCGTAGTGCTTTTTGCCATTCAGCCCCTGGCGCGTGCAGCAACTGGATTGAATTCGCATTGCTTCCTATATCCGTAGTTAGTGCATTAAGCGGATTGACACTGAGGTGCTTGCGATGGCGATGGCAGCACTCGGTCTGGCGATCTACATATCTGCGATCCGTTACGCCGACATCAAGACGGTGGCCCTCGCAGTCTTGCGTTTCGCCTGGCTGATCGGCGGTGGCATCGCCATTGGCGTAGGCATCGCGATTTTGTTCGCGTAGAGTGGTAGATTCAACCTGCTTCGCCGTTTCGGTGCCGCTTTGCGCATCGAAACGTGTCAGGTGGATGTAGTCTCGGTTCTTTGCGATGCCCTGTGGCGCGCAGATGGCAAATTGTTCGCGTTCCGACGGCCACTTGTGGCCCGCCCGCTTGGCGGAATCTTCAGATCAACCAGCGCGACCACCAAAGTGCATACCGCGCTGGCCCATCATTCTGAAACTTTGATCGGCGATAGATTTTTGCTCTGGTGTCAGAATGGCGTAGAGCGTGTTGAATGCGCCGTCGATCGCCGCCATGGCCGAACTGCGCTGCTGCATCGCAGCCGTCCGTTGTGCCATGCGTTCCGGTGCAGTCGCTGTACCTTGATTCATCTGGGCGCGCAACGCCTGCATTCCAGCCGCCTGTTGCTTCGCTTGACCTGCATAGGCCTGCCACGCAGCTTCCTGCGTAGCGGTGATCTTCAATTGTGTTTTTAAGTCGCTCAGGCGCGACTCGACCCGCACCGAGGGATCCATCCCTGCCATCGGACCGTGGCCAGGCCCCATGCCGTTGAACGGTTGCGCGTAGCTTGCCGCAGTAACGACAAGCGCCACACCGGCGATAACGCCGGCGATGATTGTGTTTGCTTTTTTCATGATGCATCTCTAAAAAGGTTAAGAAAATTGCTTTAAGGAGATCGTCTGTCATTGGCGGAAGATCCTTTGCAACGGTTACATTGGAGTGCCATCATGTAAGCACAGCATGTCACGGCGAGCCCTTTTTGTAGCGCATTGCAAGCAAATGGCGTGATGACACACTGCGATACATTTCTTTTGTCCTGGTCTACTAGAAATACTCTGAAAATTACTCCATGGACGTACCCGACCACATCCTCATCGTCGATGACGATGCCGAAATTCGCAGCCTGTTGTGCCAATACCTGGTGAAGAATGGATTGCGCGTAACAGCCGTCGCCGAAGGTCGAGCAATGTGGCAAGCGCTTGACGCAGGAAAGATCGACCTGATCGTGCTCGACTTGATGCTTCCAGGCGATGATGGTCTAACCCTGTGCCGCAAGCTACGCGTGAAATCTGACACCCCGGTCATCATGCTCACTGCGCGCGATGAGGAGACAGACCGCATCGTCGGGCTAGAGATGGGTGCCGACGACTACTTGGCCAAACCCTTCTCTGCCAGGGAACTGCTGGCACGCATCAAGGCAATTCTGCGCCGCAGCCGCAGCCTTCCGGAAAACCTGCAGCCCGAAGTTATTCGATATATCCCATTTGCGGAATGGATACTCGACACAACGCAACGGCGGCTTATTTCTGAAGCTGGTATCGACACACCGCTAAGCGGCGCGGAATACCGTTTGCTGCGTATCTTTCTTTGTCACCCAAATCGCGTACTCAATCGCGACCAGTTGGTGGACCTGACGCAGGGCAAGGAGGCAGATCCACTTGATCGCAGCATCGATGTCCAGGTGAGTCGACTGCGGCATCGGCTCGGCGACGATCCACGCGATCCTCGCCTGATCAAAACTGTGCGTGGAGAAGGTTATGTGCTCGCCGTGACGGTGACGGGTGCGTCATGATGCGCTTGCTGCCGCGTTCCCTGTTTGGTCGTTTGATGGTCGTTTTGGCCAGTGGGTTGATCGTCGCGCAGTTGCTCAGCGCCGCCATCAATTGGGTTGAGCGGGATTCGCAACTGGTGCGCGTCAGCGGCATGCAGTCGGCCCAACGAATCGCCGATATCGTCAGGTTGCTTGATTCGATGAGTCTTGCCGAGCGCGCCAGGATCGTCGGCATTCTGAACGTGCCGCCACTCGTGGTCTCGCTGGATCGCTCTCTTGTGGTCGATACCTCGGGGCTTACCCGAGATCCTCGTGCAGCGATGGTTTCAGCGGTGCTTCAAACTGCGTTGGGTGATGAACGGCCGGTCCGGGTGGCGATGAGCGGCACGCTTGGTCCATGGGCTCCAGATGAGGGAAGGGGATGGAATCATGGCCCGATGCACGGACAAATGGGTAGACCCGGTATGGGTCGGTTTCCCCCAACGGGCGTCTCGTTCCTGATCCAGGTCCGGTTACAGGATGGAACTTGGGCGAGCTTTGATACACAAGTTATGAAGGAATCGGCGAACCTGCCCTGGCGTGTCCTTCTGACCCTGGTGATCCTGATTGCCACTGTGCTTCTGGTGTCTTTTATCGCGGTGCGATGGGTAACACGCCCGTTGCAACTGCTTGCATCCGCTGCGGACGAACTCGGGCGCGACATCAACCGACCTCCGCTATCTGAAGCTGGCCCCGTCGAAGTCAGCCGCGCCGCTCAAGCTTTCAATACGATGCAGGGTCGCTTGGTACGCTTTATCGACGAGCGCACACGTCTGCTCGCTGCCATGTCGCACGACCTCAAGACACCGCTCACCCGCATGCGACTGCGTGCCGAAATGCTGGATGACGAGATCCTGCGCGCAAAATTCGAAAAAGATCTGATAGAAATGGAGTCGATGGTGACCCAGACGCTGGAATTCATGCGGGGGCTGAGCCAGCGCGAACAGGTGCAGACCGTCGACATCATGGCGCTTCTTCAGAGTCTGCAGGTCGACAACCAAGCGATGGGCCGGATTGTCTGTATCGACGGGCACATCACCAGACCTTGGAGTGGTGCACCGCAGTTGCTCAAGCGCTGCATCTCCAATTTGATCGACAACGCAGTGCTGTATGGCAAACAGGCGACTATCCACGTTGAAGAAGAACCCAATCAGCTGACCATTCGCGTGTGCGATGACGGTCCTGGCATAGCAATTGGTGAGCTCGAAAAGGTGTTCGAGCCGTTTTACCGGCTCGAAGGCTCGCGCAACAGAGAGACGGGCGGAACCGGACTGGGGCTGAGCATCGCCCGCAGCATTGCGAAGGCGCAAGGCGGGGAGCTTAGCCTGCGCAATCATGAGAAGCGAGGCTTGGAGGCGGTCCTGACGCTGCCATTGAATCGGGAAGCCAGTTCGTCGGCGTGATAAGTCACGGCAGGTGTCAAAAGGTACTGCCTGACGGCAGACTAGACGCTCGAACGAGCTGGAGCTGGAGATTCATGCCATTGGAATGCCATCTTCATGAATCTCTTTGAGTACCAAAGGGTCTTCACTGTCTCCAATGTTTCAGCATCGCTGCAATCTAACTTGATCGTATTTGACAGATAGATACAATATATCCCTACATCAGCATATGAGGATATATGAAACATTTTTCAATCCGTCCGATGACAAATACGAAGCTTTCAATTGCGCTCATTCTTTTTGGAACATTTCTTGGAGTTCGCGCTGAAGTTGTAAACGTTGATCCTTCTGAATTGTCACGCCTGGCTGCAAGCGGTGTGCCTGTGATTGACATTCGAACTGCTCCTGAGTGGAAAGAAACAGGCGTGCTCGCCGGAAGCAAGCTCATGACATTTTTCGACGAAAAGGGACAAGTTGATGCGCCTGGATGGGTGGCAAAATTGAAGCCAATCGCAGGACCAGGTCAACCCGTCATTTTGATTTGTCGCTCAGGCAATCGCTCTAGCTTAGCGGCGCAATTTCTTTCCAATCAAGTCGGCTACAAAACTGTATACAACGCCAGCGGTGGCATACATGCCTGGACGAAGGGCGGACACCCTGTCGTTGCCCCGAGTAACGCTGTTAGTCAGTGATCGGAACTGGCACTGATTACACCATTTAGAGTACGGAAAAAGAGTTTTAACTTATTCATAACTTCCTTGGAAGTCACCATGCTGCATCAACTTTCCAAGCGACTACTTTTGAACTTTCTTATCGTGGCATCTGGATTCATCGCTTTACCTGTGAGGGCCGAGGATGAGAACCCAGATGCTTTTATAAAGAGGATTTCCACGGAGGTTCTCTCAAGCATCAAATCAGATCAAGCGATGCGCGGTGGCGATATTTCGAAAATCATTTGGCTTGTCGACACAAAACTGATGCCAAATGTGAATTTCAAGCGTATGACGGCATCGGCGATCGGTCCAACTTGGCGTCAACTCACACCAGAAAAACAAAAACGTTTGCAGGACGAGTTTAAAGTGCTGTTGGTACGCACGTATTCAGGGGCCTTGGCGCAAGTCAATGATCTTTCAATTGTCGTGAAACCCTTGAGGATGTCCACTGAGGACCAAGAGGTCGTTGTTCGCAGCGAAGTCAGAGGGCATGGTGACCCTGTACAGCTTGACTACAGAATGGAAAAGACGCCGGGGGACGGTGCAGGTTGGAAAATCTACAACCTCAACATCTTGGGCGTGTGGCTTGTGGAGACTTATCGTAGCCAGTTCACGCAAGAAATAAATTCCAAGGGTGTCGATGGCTTGATCGAGGCATTGGAGGAGCGCAATAAGGCAAATGCTAAGAAGGGGTAGCCCTTCATCTGGCATGAACGCTCGCAGAATCAATCAGTATCCGGCTGCCAGCGCTTGAGCAGCAACGCGTTGCTCATCACGCTCACCGAGCTCAGTGCCATGGCGGCACCGGCCACCACTGGGTTCAGGTAGCCAAAAGCGGCCAGCGGAATTCCAGCCACGTTGTAGATAAACGCCCAAAACAAGTTTTGCCGGATTTTGGCCACTGTGCGGTCCGAGATGTCCAGGGCGGCAGCCACCAATGCCAGGTCGCCACGCATCAGGGTGATGCCCGCCGCGTGCATCGCCACGTCGGTGCCGCCGTCCACATTCGCCATGGCAATGCCCACGTCAGCGGCCGCCAGCGCAGGCGCGTCATTCACCCCGTCACCCACCATCACCACCGTGAGGCCTTGCTGCTTGAGCGCCGTGATGTGCGCCGCCTTGTCGCCGGGCAGCACATTGCTGATGACTTCATCGGGCTGTAAACCCACGCGTTGCGCCATGGCCAGTGCGGCGGCGGCATTGTCGCCGGAGAGCATCAGCACCCGAATGCCTCGGGCCCGCAGCGTCGCAATGGATGCGCTGGCACTGGCTTTGGGCTCATCGCCAAACGCCAGCAGCGCCAGGGCCGTCAAACCAGCAGGCGTTTGTTGTGCCATCACCGCCAGCGTCGCGCCCTGGCTTTCCAGCGTCTTCAAGGGTTGCGCCAGGCCACCAATCGGTACATTCAACTCTTGCATCCATCGCACGCTGCCAACAAAATAGTCTTCTGCGTTGACCTGGCCGCGCAGCCCTTTGCCGGGTGTGGTCTGCAACTGTGTCACGGTGGGCAAGGGCAGCTGCCGCTCGTGCGCTGCCGCCACCACCGCCCGAGCCAAAGGGTGGCCGCTGCCACTTTGCAAGGCACCGGCAATGGCCAGCAAGGATGGCTCATCTGCGCCTTCAGGCACCACAAAATTCGTCAATCTTGCATGTCCCACTGTCAACGTGCCGGTTTTGTCAAACACCACCACAGTCGCCTTGTGGGCCAGCTCCAGCGCCTGGGCGTCCTTGATCAAGATGCCGAATTTCGCCGCGACACCGGTGCCTGCCATGATGGCCGCTGGCGTGGCCAGTCCCAGAGCACAAGGGCAGGCAATCACCAGCACCGTCACCGCGTTGATGACCGCCACCTCAAACGGGTGGCCCGTCAGATACCAACCCAGCAGCGTCAGCAGCGCCAAAACCAGCACCACCGGCACAAACACCGCACTCACCTGGTCCACCAGCCGCTGAATCGGAGCTTTGGCGGCTTGCGCATCCTCCACCAACCGGATGATGCCGGCCAGCACCGTGTCCACGCCCACCGCATGCACCTTGACGATCACCCGGCCATCGCCATTGAGCGTGCCACCGGTCACCTTGTCCTTGAGGGCCTTGGCCACCGGTAAAGGCTCACCGGTGAGCATGGACTCATCGACCTGTGTCATGCCCTCTTGCACCACGCCATCCACCGCAAAACGCTCGCCGGGGCGCACCACCAGTTCGTCGCCCACCAGCACCTCGTCAATCGGCACATCGACTTCACCGTCCAGCCCCAGCAAATGGGCGGTCTCAGGGCGCAAGGCATGCAGTGCGCGAATGGCGGAGGTGGTCTGCCGCTTGGCGCGTGCCTCCAGCCATTTGCCCAGCAGCACCAGGGTGATCACCACCGCTGAGGCTTCAAAGTACAGGTGCGGCATGGCACCGGGCGCGGCGCTCAGCCACAACCACACCGACAGCAACCAACCGGCCGAGGTGCCCATGGCCACCAGCAGGTCCATGTTGCCGCTGAGCGATTTCAGTGAATGCCAACCCGCTTTGTAAAAGCGCGCCCCCAGAAAGAATTGCACCGGGGTGGCCAACGCGAACTGCACCCACGCCGGCAGCATCCAATGCTGCCCCCACAATTCACCCAGCATGGGCAGCAACAGCGGCAGGGACAAGGCCATGCCAAAAGCCACCGTGCCAAAGCCGTGCCATGCAGACTCTTCCGGGGCATCAATCGCGCTGTTGGCCGCCACAGG
>CAIOAQ010000509.1 GCA_903856025.1 uncultured beta proteobacterium | reverse complement strand
GGATGTACTCCCCACGGAAAAATCTTCCCCCAGTGAAAGATCACCCGCACCATAGGACGGCACATACTCCTCCACCGGAGTGAAGCCATCCACTGGCGCGGACACCGTCACACCCTGTCCCCAAACACCAGCCAGAAAACCTTCTGGCACATCAAAGCGGCGGGTATAAAAAAGCTCACCATTGGCGCAAATGGTCAGCAATGCCTGCCGCCCTGGCACCAACACCAGCGCGGCATTCGCCCGGTCAGACGCATCCGCTTGCTTGGCTAACGTGGATTGCAGGTTGCGCTGAGCCATCTCTTGAACGTCGATGATGGTCATTTCCCAGTCCATGGCCTGAGCCATGTCGGTGGCTTCACGCACCACGCTGTTAAGGGCCGCCACGACAAACGAATGGCTGCTGCCCTGATGGTGTTTGCCATCCCCCACATCGACCAAATCGATGGTGACATCGTCCACATGCGCCTTCAGCATTTCACGCACCTGGTAACGCGCCGCAGCGCGCAATTCTTCAGGCGGCACCTTGGGGGTGTCAATTTGCAAAAACTGGTACTGGTCGGCGCGCAGCATGACGACGACCCGCATGCCTTTCAGCCCCAGGTCCTTCAGCCGCTGCAAGAACCCCTGCAGCGTGTCGGAACCTTGCTGTTCCACGCCCATGCGTGAGACAGTCCAGCTCCCATCTTGCTGCTTGGCCTGCACGTAGGCCAACGTTTGCGCCTCCCAGGAGCACACCAAAAGATCGCCCGACGCGCGCTTCTGCCACGGCCACCGCATGGTCAGACGCCCTCCATTCGGGCAGATGGTTTCAACAGTGGTGCAGCAGTGAACATAGGTTGAGAATACTCGAAGCCATTTTGCTCTTATTTTAGTAGCTAGTCACGCCTATTAGACTGGGGCTAACCCCATAAAAATCTTACAAATTACCGATTTCAATAGTTTTCAGGCCGGTGGATCAGCGGGGATTTGTAGATTCTGAAGGTAGCGCGCTCACAGTGCAATCGTCAGTCAGGCCCGCAATCTCCATTGATGCCTGACTAAGCACGCTACAACCGTGTCCCCGACACATCACTTGGCAGCCGTTCCCCGCGACACCAAGCCTGCCACATCGCACGGTACAACGACTCCAGATCACGGGTGAATTGATCGGACTGGCGCAATGGGCTCTGCGCCATGCGTTGGCGCAGTTCTTTTCTTAATTCCGCCATACGGATCGGGTTGTTGGCCAAGGCCACGGCACCTGCCACGTAGGCATCAATGTTTGAAAAGGCAAGCTCATCGTCCAGACCGATATTGGCCAGAACTGACACCGTTTGGCGCGAAACCACCGTGTCGCCCGTAATCGTCACTACCGGCACACCCATCCACAGCGCCTCAAGCGTGGTCGCCCCACCGTTAAAGGGGAAGGTATCCAACGCGATATCAATGTCTCCGTACTCAGAAAGCATTGCAGCGTGAGGGCTCCCCTCTCGCAGTTCCAGCCGCTCGGCGCCAATACCGTGGCTTTCAAATCGAGCCTGCAGGCGCTTGACAACTTGCTCTTCAGCCAAGGCACCGGCCTTCACCACCATGCGGCTTTCTGGCACTGCATGAAGTACTCGACACCAAGCTTCGACCACCTGATCGTTCACTTTCGCCAGTCGATTGAAGGAGCCGAAGGTCACCTTGCCTCGACTTGCTAACGGCAATTCAGCGACCTCTGGCGCATAAACCGGCGGACCGTAGCAGAACCGGGTATACGGCAGATATACGGGTGTCTCCGAGAATAACTGTCCGCTTCCTCTGGGTGAGGTATGGGGGTCGGTAATAAAGTAATCCATCGACTTCATTCCGGTTGAATGGAAATAGCCGATCCACTCCACTTGCACAGGTGCCGGCCTACGTGCAAAAACAGGTAGCCGGTGAAACGCCGTATGCCCTGACAAATCTACCAGAATGTCAATCTCAGCCTTGCGGATGAGTTCAAACAATTCGCGGACACGCTCGAATGGCTCGCGGGCAGCGACGGAAAAATCGAGCTGTTTGAATTCGTGCTGCAAAAAATTATTCTCCGCCATCTCGCGTCGAAGTTT
>CAIOAQ010000508.1 GCA_903856025.1 uncultured beta proteobacterium | reverse complement strand
CGTTGCCTCGTACTCGGCGGCCACAAGGAAACGAATGGCTCTGACCAGCTCCTCGTGTGTGACTTTCCTGTCCCTGGCTACCCCTGAAAAGGGTGATCCGAAATCTGGCATGTTGGCACTCCTTGGTGATTGGACTTACTCTTCTGTTTTACTGTCGAATTGACCCACACCAGCGCATGGATGAGTGAAATTTTCACGTCGGCTAAAGGTTCTTGATATCTGTCTTTTGTGTTCCATTGGGTGCCAGCGTTGAGTGGTCGCTGGCATGATCCGACATGGGCATGTCTTTGGACTGCTTCAAAACATGAAGCAAGCAAGTTGACCGTCATCGGTCCGTATTGGCGGATTGAATCATTCATGAAAATTCACGGCAGCCATTGTTCAAAACGCCTTCAGATCTTAAGAAAATCAAGAAAATCCGTGGTCAGGCGTGCTTTGTGGGTGGCAAACAAACCGTGTGGCGCACCCTCATATTTGAGCAAAATGGACTGTGAAATGCCTTTGGCTGTGATGCGGCTTGATGCATCAATGGGCACAATCTGGTCGTTTGTGCCGTGAATCAACAGGGTTGGCACCTTGAAGGCGGCCAATTCCTCACGAAAGTCTGTGGTGGTGAACGACTTGGCGCAGCTCAGAGTCGCCTTCAGACTGGCTTGCATCGCCACGCTGCGAGACCATTCCAAGAGTTCCTGGCTTACCGGTTGTGCGCCTGCGGTGACCGCAAAAAATTGTTCAAAAAATCCCGCCAAAAACTTGGGACGATCGTCATTGATGGCCAGCGCCGTTTTGTCAAATGTGGCCTGTTCAGCACCCAGTGGGTTGTCGCTGGTTTTTAATCGATATGGAAGGCTGGCTGAAATCAAAGCCGCTTTGACAACCGATTTTCCGTTGTGGCGCGACATGTAGCGAGCCACTTCGCCTCCGCCCATCGAGAAGCCCACAATGACAGCATCTTTTACGCCGGTTTGCTCAATCACGGCAGCCAAGTCGTCTGCCAGCGTGTCATAGTCATACCCGCTCCAGGGTTGTGAGGAGCGGCCAAAGCCGCGACGGTCATAGGCAATGGCCCGGTAGCCAGCCTGGGCAAGCGCCATTGCTTGGTCGTCCCAACTGTCCGAGGACAACGGCCAGCCGTGTATCAGGATCACCGGTTGGCCTGCGCCCCAGTCCTTGAAGTGAATCTCGGTGCGGTCAGCAGTGACGATGCTTGGCATGAATCCCCCCTTTTTGATGGTGTTGGCGAGGCCCTACATTAGGTAAACGAATACCAATAGTCTGTGCGGTATCGAACCATGGACGGGGCCTGTCGCACAAGCAATTTTGTTGCGCCTCGCAATTGCCCCAGCAAAAAAGCAAGCCGCCACCAGCGCGGTGGGGAATTGCACTGCCAGTGTGGGAAGCAAGTAAAACCAGCCTACTTTGCTGAAATCCATTGTGAAGGATTCGAGGGCTGATGCAAGAGCGTGGGCATGGTGGTCTCCGGGAGGACATGGGTTTGCATTCATATGCCTTGAGCCCTGGCCCCATAGACTGTTGGACATTGTTTCAGTCGAAGCGGATTAACCACATTGGTAGTTGTTCTTTTGTGCGTCAACACACAGACGTTCTGGATTCGTGGCATAAACAATTGACCTAGGACCAATCCTGTCGATGTGCAAACCGATGTCAGCACGGTCTGTTGGCTCAATCTAGAAAAGAGGGTGCACCCTGATGAAAAGAACGAACGCGCACACCGGATGCCCACCGCGACCACCAACGCGATGGGCATTGTTGCCGCTGCCGACGGGTGCGTCGGTACTCTAATGATGTTGGAATCACGCCCCCCTGAAGGCATGTATTTTTGTGGTGTTGGCACTGCCACACCACCGGCGCGGTACACGAAGGCCGAATGTCTGGATGCTTTCCAGAAATCCGAATGGTTCGCGCGGCTGGATGCGCGGGCGCATGTTGTCGCCCGTACCGTGCTGCAGCGGGATAACGGTATTGACACGCGTCGTCTCGCCGTGGACTCGTTGGCCGAAGTTTTTCACATCGATCCCAACACATTGGCCCGGCGATTTCTCAAACACGCGCCGACGCTCGCGGCCGATGCTGGCCAGCGTGCACTTGACCAATCCAGCTTGAGCGCAGCGGACATTGGTGCAGTTGTGGTCAGCACCTGTACCGGCTACCTGTGCCCTGGGCTTTCCGGCTACGTGGTTGAGCGCTTGGGGCTGCGCGCTGATGTGCAGGCTTTCGATCTGGTGGGGCAGGGCTGTGCTGCAGCGTTGCCCAACCTTCAACTCGCGCATGCCTTGCTCTCAGTGAACACCTGTGAGCATGTGCTGTCGATTTGCGTTGAAGTCAGCAGCGCGGCGATGTACCTCGACAACGACCCCGGTGTGCTGATCAGCGCCTGCCTGTTTGGTGACGGTGCGGGGGCAGCAGTCGTGTCACGCCAGCCCAAGACGACTGGGCGGCGTGTGAAGTGGATCGACAGCAGTTCACTGATCAACCCGGAGGAACGAAAAGCATTGATGTTCGAGCAGCGTGATGGCATGTTGCGAAACATCTTGTCCCGCGCGGTGCCAACACTCGCTGCGGACTACGCACACCGGGTTCTCAAGATTGTTTTGGGACGGGCGGGCTTGCACACGGCAGACATAAACGCATGGATCATTCACGCCGGCGGCCGCGACGTGTTGTTGGCGGTTGAGCGTGAACTGGGGCTTGGGCCTCAGGACTTGCGTTATAGCGCTGCCATGTTGAAGGAGTACGGCAACCTGTCAAGCGCGTTTGTCTACTTTGTGCTTGAGGCGGCGTTGAACAACCACGCACCCGATGGCTGGTGGTGGCTCTCATCATTTGGCGCAGGTTTCAGTTGCCATGGTGCCTTGTTGAAGGTTCAGGAGTGATGCCCAGAGTGGTTTCGGTCGAAGCGCTTGACGGGATGCCCCAGGACGATCCCGATGCCGCTCGTTCGCGCCGTGACCTGAGACGCGTTCACCGTGCCATGGGTACACGCTCGATCATCCTGCGTTCGTTGAGGGGCATGAGGCCGGTGCGTTTTGGGGTCGAACCCTTGCGTGTGCTTGAGATCGGCGCTGGTGATGGCAGCCTGTTGCTGGGTGTGGCACAAGCGCTCACCGGCACTTGGCCAAGGGTGGCGCTAACCTTGCTGGACCAACAGGACTTGGTTGACTCCACCACCGTGGCAAGTTACGCAGATTTGGGCTGGACGGTTCTCGCAAAAGTTGGCAATGTGCTCGATTGGGCATCTCATGACGTCAAAAGGCTCCAGCCAGACAACGCACATCGACGCTGGGACTTGGTGGTTGCCAATTTGTTTTTGCACCATTTCGAAGGTGAACAGCTCGCCATGCTGCTTGGTGCGATTGAAAGGAAGAGCAATCGGCTACTTGCCTGCGAGCCACGCCGTGACTGGCTGGCACTGGCTGGTAGCCACCTGACCGGCGTGATCGGTGCCAATGCCATCACGCGTCAGGACGCTGTTCTCAGTGTCCATGCCGGTTTTAGAGGCCAAGAACTCAGCGCCCTATGGCCCGAACACGACGGAAAATGGAAAATCAAGGAGCACTCGGCAGGACTCTTTAGCCACTGCTTTTGTGCCGAGCGACTTGGTGCCACCGCATGAAAACCGATTTTGATGTTGTCATCGTTGGCGCAGGTCCTGCGGGATCAACCGCGGCTATTCTCCTGGCCCGTGCTGGGTGGTCCGTGGCGTTGGTTGAGAAACAAAAATTTCCGCGCCGCAAAGTTTGTGGCGAATGCATCGCCGCCAGCAACCTGCTCCTGCTGGACGCCTTGGGTATCGGGGCGGCATTTAACCAAGCGGCCGGCGCGCAATTGCGCAGAGTTGCATTGATGCACGGCAAACACCGGGTTGTGGCCGATTTGCCAGTGGCGATGCACGGGCAACATCCCTGGGGGCGCGCCCTGGGGCGGGAGACTTTGGATACGCTGCTTGTCGCGCAAGCGAGCCTGGCTGGTGCGTACGTTTTACAACCCTGGTCAGTATTGCGCATCAACGGTGCCTGTGGCAACTGGCGTTGCGATGTTCGCGACATGGATGCTGGAACTTTGCTGACCTTGCGCGCCAAGGTGCTCATTGATGCACATGGCTCATGGGAGTCGCTCCCCTCTCTGAGGATTTTTCGCAGCCAGTCCCACAGTTCCGCTGACCTGCTGGCTTTCAAAGCCAATTTCCGTCAAGCAAAATTGTCGAAAAGTTTGCTTCCCGTTTTGTCATTTAATGGTGGATACGGCGGTATGGTGAGGGCAGATGGTGGCATCACCACGTTGGCTTGCTGTATCCGCCGCGATCGGCTTGAAGCCTGTCGACGCGCTTTCCCAGGCTTGAACGCTGGGGACGTGATCGAGGCGATGCTCAAGCAGCAGTGCGCCGGCGTGAGGGCCGCGTTACAGGGTGCAACACGAGAGGGGGCATGGCTGGCGGCGGGGCCACTGAATACCGGCATTCATCTGCGAGAGGACGACGGTATCTTTCGCATAGGCAATGCTGCCGGTGAGGCCCATCCGATCATCGGCGAAGGCATGAGCATGGCGCTGCAATCGGCGTGGCTGCTTTGTGCACAGTTGCTTGCAGATGATCGACAAAAAAACCTGTCGGACGTAGCCAGGCAGCGCGAACTCGGGCGCATTTACGCGGCGCAATGGCGCCAGGCATTTGCACCGCGGTTGCGACTTGCAGCGCTGTTTGCGCATGTGGCCATGCGGCCACTGCTTGCCAAACCGATGCTGGCATTGGTGCAACGTTGGCCCAGGCTCATGACTTGGGTCGCTGCCTGGTGTGGCAAGACACGTTGCGCCGCTGATCCTGCGACCATCGTCATGCACAACGGGTTTGGTGAGCGCACCATGATGGCAACACAACAAAGGGCATGACATGACAACAACTTTTGAATATCTGAGTGCGATTCTGATCAAGGATTACAAGCTTGATCCCGATGCATTGACGCTTGATGCACCACTCGAAGCGTTGGGCATAGACTCACTCGGCGTGGCCGAACTCCTGTTCAATTTAGAAGATGAATTCAAAATCACGTTATCTCCAGACTCGGTGCAGTTGCTGACCCTGGGCGATGTGGTTGTCTTTATTGATGAACTTATTGCTCCGGCCCGATGAAGTCTCAAGCCGCATAACGCACCCGACGATCTTGGAAGTAGCCAATGACCCTCTCTGGAGTTTTGTCGAGCAT
>CAIOAQ010000507.1 GCA_903856025.1 uncultured beta proteobacterium | reverse complement strand
GAACCAAATTGGGGAAAATTCAACGGATCGCAATGCCACTAACCAGTCGTTGGTCTGCACCCGCTTTGTCTTCGACCTCCAGGTAGGCGATGATCGCTATCACGGCCAGCGGCTGTACCCCCTCCAATAGTCTTTTGCTGCACCGTTTGGACGAAATGGCTCGCCTTTTCTATTGCCTGACGTTGGTCAAAGTACGCCGGATCGTGCTTTTGGTGTAAAAAAATCCATATCAAACCCAAGACTTTCCATCTGGTTGCTCACGGTGTCTTCAATGGTTAAAGCCTCCTCAGTGCGAGGTTTAGATTCCTCCAATAGCGGAACCGTTGCTGCTGGACTTTGCGTACGAACGATGGCAGCAACCCCACCGTGATTCCCATAGGCGGAAAAGCCAAGCCGCGCCATGGTCAAGATTTCTCTAGCTCGAGCACTTTGGTTCATATCGCTCAGCCAAACAAAAAATGAGCCCATATCCTTGTCGACGATCGTCCGAACAACATACCGGTCAGCCCCCGCAGATTCCGATGCCATCGCAGTAGTTTCAGCGTCTGCCGTAGTGCGGTGACTGATTGCTAAGGTTTTAGCTTTTGCATTCATCATGCGGCCTTGCGTTGTTGAGTCATGTTCATCTCGCCGACCACCTGGAAACCACGCACATTCGAAAACACAGGAGCATCGTCCATGTGAACAATTGCGGCCAGTTCGGGGTAGTGGCTATTCAGATGGTTGTAATAGACCCGTGCACCACCCCCAGTCAGCAGAATTTTTGCCAGATTTGCGGTTGATCCAACCGAGGCCAGCATGTACTGGATCGACTCATCGAGAAGACACTCGACACTTTGCCAGTAGTCCGCCAGTTTGTATTCACGCGCCCCGACCGTGAAGGTATCAGCTTGCTCACGGATCGCCTCGTCAACCGATTCCACAATATCAAACTCATTCTTCCAGTCCACGTTGATTTGGTCACACACGGCGACTGAGCATGCAAGCATGGCTTTAGGGTATGCGCCCGAGCGCTCCCAGTTGGGCTGATTGCCGCGAGTCAGAAACCAGTCCAGGGTGCCGCCCCCCGGATCGACCACCAGCATCCACCCGTCCTTGCGCTTGTCCGCCTGCTGCTTGAAGTTTGCGGTGGAGAAATTTACCAAGGTTCCTTGCGGTTGAACAAGCACAATGACATTTTCGACAGTCACCCGGCGATTGGGATGGCTGCCCGATGCGCTGGAAAGAATATGGTCCCCATGAGCGCGTAGGCGCAGCGCCTCCTGGTGAGAGAAATAGGTATTTAGCGGCAGACCAAGCACCAAATTCTGAATCACCAAGTGGTCAGGGTCGCCGGCGGCCTTGGCCATGTAGTGAAACGCACCACGCATGAGTGCAAGATATTTATCGGATGTCGAATATTCCGTCAACACTGGACGCGATTCCAGACCACTGCATTTGAAAACCGAGCCGTTCCCAACGAAGAAGCGGACCCCTTCAATTTCGATTGTGCAGCCATCAGCTGCCGAAGTGCCCGGGCTGTGCATCACCAGCTTAGTTGCCAGCCGTGGGGCCAACGAAGGAAACATGCCAACGCCGATTTCCATGCTGTCACCATTGGTGATGCGACCGATTGTGTATTTTGTATTGAAGTACCCAACATCGATTGCTCGGGCACCCACTTTTACTACCTTTGAAACCTTGGATTCCATTTGAACTCTCCTAAACAAAACCGCCACAAGATTGACGTGACCGAATTTTCAGAGTTGAGTAATTGCTTGTCCAACGATGCTGGCCTGTTTGACACGAATGGGGCCCGATTGTGTCAACTTTACTTTTTTCGATCGTTCCTACAAGACGAATTTGACTTGCGTGACACTAACGGGTCCCGATTGAGTTAACTGGACGCTTGCATAAGAATTCAGATAAGTTAAATTTGCTTTGTTTGACACAATTGGGCCCCGATCGTGTCAAGCCACCAGCTATGAATGCAATTGAACGCACAAGGCATTTGGAATTGGATGATGGCAAGTCCGCGTTTGTTGAGAGAAGGGGGTGCTGAACT
>CAIOAQ010000506.1 GCA_903856025.1 uncultured beta proteobacterium | reverse complement strand
CCCCGGCAGCAACTTTCGCCCAGATTTGCATCAATAAAACTGATGCGCCATGAATCCAAAAAAAATATTCGCAACTTAAATCAATCCATTTGATTTTTATCAACTTTTAGACGTCATGACGTATTGGGGTTTACCCTAATACACGCTACAGTCACGCCAACTTTGAAGGAGTAGTAAATGGACATCTTGATGCAGTTGGCGGTCATTCTGATTTGCCTGTTCTATGGTGCAAGAAAAGGCGGTGTCGCGCTTGGGTTGCTGGGTGGCATTGGCATTGTCATCATGACCTTTGTCTTCAAGCTCACCCCCGGCAAACCGCCGGTGGACGTGATGCTGACCATCATCGCCGTGGTGGCCGCATCGGCCACACTGCAAGCCTCGGGCGGCCTGGAAGTGATGCTCAAGGGCGCTGAAAAGCTGCTGCGCCGCAATCCCAAATACATCTCAATTTTGGCCCCCTTCACAACCTGCGCGCTGACCATGATGTGTGGTACCGGCCACGTGGTCTACACCATGCTGCCGATCATTTATGACATCGCCATCAAGAACAACATCCGTCCCGAACGCCCGATGGCAGCCGCATCCATCTCCAGCCAGATGGGTATCCTGGCCAGCCCGGTGTCGGTGGCCATCGTGTCCCTGGTAGCGTTTTTGGCCAAGGTTCCGGTGGGCGGCCATGTGATTGACTTCGTCCAGGTCCTGTCCATCACCATCCCTTCCACCTTGGCGGGGGTGTTGATGATTGGTATCTTCAGCTGGTTTCGTGGCAAAGACCTGGACAAAGACGAAGAATTCCAAAAACGTATTGCCGACCCCGCACAGCGCAGCATCGTCTACGGTACAAGCGCCACCCTGATGGACAAAACTTTGAGCCGCGACCAATGGACCGCGATGTGGATTTTTATCGGTGCCATTGCCGTGGTGGCCATCATGGGTGCTTACCCTGGCCTGCGCCCCCTGATTGGTGGCAAGCCGCTGAACATGGTGCTGAACATCCAGATGTTCATGCTGCTGGCCGGTGCACTGATCATTTTGTTCACCAAAACCGACCCCACCTCCATTGGCAAGACCGAGGTGTTCCGCGCCGGCATGATTGCCGTGGTCGCCGTGTTTGGTATCGCCTGGATGGCCGACACCGTGTTTGAATCCCACCTGCCCGAACTGAAAGCGGCGCTGACCGAACTGGTCAAGACCCAACCCTGGACCTACGCCATTGCCTTGCTGCTGGTGTCCAAACTGGTGAATTCACAAGCCGCCGCCATCAGTGCCATGGTGCCCGTGGGTTTGGCCATTGGCGTGCCCCCAGGCTACATCGTGGCCTTTGCAGCCGCCTCATACGGCTACTACATCCTGCCGACTTACCCCAGCGATCTGGCTGCCATCCAGTTTGACCGCTCAGGCACCACCCACATCGGCAAGTACGTGATCAACCACAGCTTCATCCTGCCAGGCCTGATCGGTGTCAGCACCTCTTGCCTGGTGGGCTTCCTGCTGGCCGACGTGACTGGGCTGATTTAACCGTCTTTCAAGCCGGACAAGACACTTTAATGGCTGCGTGATGCAAATCACGCTAAACTAGTCAGCATACTAGTCATTTAAGGAGTCATCATGAGCACTTGGCCGGTTCAGGATGCCAAAGCACGGTTCAGCGAATTTTTGCAAGCCTGCCTCACCAGCGGACCACAACTCGTCACCAAGCGGGGCATGGAAGCCGCTGTGCTGGTCCCTGTGGGGCAATGGCGACAACTGCAGGCCAACAGCCAGCCGTCGCTCAAACAAGTGTTGCTGGACTCTGCTGCACGCGGTGACTTGCCCCTGCCCGTCAGAGTTCAAACTCAGCTCCGCCCTGCTGCGGAGTTTTGATGTTTTTACTTGATACCAATGTAGTTTCCGAGCTGCGCAAATCCAAACCACACGGCGGGGTGCTGGCCTGGATCAATGCCACGCCTGAATCTGACCTGTTCATCTCCGCCGTGACCTTGGGCGAAATCCAGCGTGGCATCGAGCTCACACGTGACCAAAACGTGGCCAAAGCCATTGAATTAAGCCTGTGGGCGGATCGACTGGCGGCCACCGCCAACATCCTGCCCATGGATGCCCGCACCTTTCGCGCCTGCGCCCGCCTGATGCACCACCAGTCCGATGCGTTGTTTGAGGATGCGATGATTGCCGCGACTGCACAGGTACATCAACTCACCGTAGCAACACGCAACACGCGTGACTTTTCGGTGTTTCAAGTGCCCTTGCTCGACCCATTTAGTCAACCTGCTTGAATTGTTTCTGTGAACGATACCGCGCCAACCACCCTGCCACGCCGCCCCATCCGCGAACTCCCCGACGAGCTGATCAGCCAGATTGCCGCAGGCGAGGTGGTGGAACGCCCCGCCTCGGTGGTGCGCGAACTGGTGGACAACGCACTGGACGCGGGTGCCACGCAAATCACCGTGCGCCTGTTGGCGGGTGGCGTGCGGTTGATCAGCGTGGAAGACGATGGTTGCGGCATCCTGCCCGATGAGTTACCGATCGCCCTCAAGCGCCACGCCACCAGCAAAATTGGTAGCCTGTTGGATCTTGAGTCGGTGAGCACCATGGGCTTTCGTGGAGAAGCACTGGCTGCAATCAATTCGATAGCTGATTGCGCTTTATTATCGAGGGCTACAGGCCAGAATCATGCGTATCTTCTGGAAGGCCAAACGGGTGAACTCAAACCGGTGGCGCGCACCGTAGGCACCACCGTCGAGGTGAAAGAACTTTTTTTTTCAACGCCTGCACGACGCAAGTTCCTCAAAACCGATGCCACCGAGCTGGCCCATTGTGTCGAAGCCGTGCGACGGCACGCCCTGGCAAGGCCCGACGTAGGTTTTGCCATCTGGCATGAAGGCAAGCTCATTGAGCAATGGCGGCGCTGTGGTGAGCGTGGCAGCTTGCCCGCGCTGGAGCAGCGTCTGGCCGATGTGCTGGGCAGCGACTTTGTGGAACGCTCGGTGTGGGTGGATTTCTCTACCAACGCCACACCTGGTCGGCCCGACTACGCCCCGATCATCAAGGTCTGGGGACGCGTGGGCATTCCCGATGCCGCACGCGCCAGAGCCGATCAGCAGTTTTGCTACGTCAACGGTCGCTTTGTGCGTGACAAGGTGCTGACCCACGCCGCCCGCAGCGCATTCGAAGATGTGCTGCACGGCCAACGCCAACCGGTGTACGCGCTGTATGTCGACATCGACCCCACCCGGGTGGACGTGAATGTGCACCCCACCAAGATCGAGGTGCGCTTTCGCGACAGCCGCGAAGTACATCAGGCGGTGCGCCATGCGGTCGAATCGGCACTGGCGGCCCCGCGCGCAGGTCAAACGGCAGTGGTTGCTCCTGTTGCCAGCACCGGTTTTTATACAGAAAATCAGCCTATAGCCCCCTACAAATATGCGCAATCTGCTATGCATTTTGATGCGAGCACCGGCCACCGCGTCAGTGACCTTGGTGCCTTGTGGCAGCCCGGTTCCATTGGGTCTGGAACCTCCGTACCAGAACCCTCCTCCCTTATAAGCAACCCGCTCGCCACACAAGAAGCTGACCGGGACGTATTGGCAAGCACCCACGACACCCCTGGCCAAGGCACGGGCACGCCGCTGCCAACTGGCGACTGGCCGTTGGGACGGGCGCTGGCGCAGTTGCAGGGTGTTTACATCCTGGCCGAGAACGCGCAAGGTCTTGTGATTGTGGACATGCACGCGGCGCATGAGCGTATCGTCTACGAACGCTTGAAAGCGCAGGCGCACAGCCAGTCAGCGTCTTCCACCGCAGAACACCAAAGTCTGCCGAGCCAGCCGCTGCTGATACCCGCGACCTTTGCCGCCACCCCGCTGGAAGTAGCCACCGTCGAGGCCCATGCCGCCACCTTGAACTTGCTGGGACTGGAGATCACCCCGTTTTCTGCCAAAACCCTGGCGGTGCGCGCGGTGCCCACCACGCTGGCGCGGGGTGATGCGGTCGAACTGGCGCGCAGCGTCCTGGCTGAACTGGCCCAGCACGACGCCAGCACGGTGATCCAGCGAGCCCACAACGAACTGCTGGGCACCATGGCTTGCCACGGTGCGGTTCGCGCCAACCGGCACCTGACGCTAGAGGAAATGAACGCGCTGTTGCGTCAAATGGAAGCCACAGAACGTTCCGACCAGTGCAACCACGGCCGCCCCACTTGGCGGCAGCTGAGCCTGCGCGAGTTGGATACCTTGTTCATGCGAGGGCGATAAGCACATGTTGCATTTTTGGCCCGGTTTCGTGCTGAAATCCGCGTCATAAAATTGCCCTCGACCCAGCCACCCCGTGGCGTAACGCGCTGTATTCTTTGATAAGTCCTCTCCAACATCTCTTTCACCACCCTGCCTCACGCACCCGTTTGGGCAACGAAGTGCGTGGACTCTGGCACCTGGCCTGGCCGATTTTGATTGGTCAACTGGCCACCATTGGCATGGCGGTGGTGGACGTGGCCATGGCCGGACACGCATCGGCACAGGATTTGGCGGGGGTGTCGTTGGGCGTGTCAATCTGGAACATGTTGATCATCACCATCATGGGCTTGATGATGTCGGTGAACCCGGTGGTCGCGCACCAGATGGGGGCGGGCGAGCTGGACGCGGTGCCGCATGTGGTGCGCCAAGCCCTGTGGAAAGCACTGGGCATTGGCTTGACCGGCATGGTGATCGCCAACCTGACCACCTACCTGTTTGACCACATGACGCTGGAGCCCTATGTGCATGACCTGGCGATCAATTTTGTGCACGTCACCAGCATGGCCATTCCACTGTTTACCTGTTACCGCGCACTCTACGGCTACAGCACCAGCATCAACCAGACCAAGCCGCTGATGGTGATTGCACTGCTTTCGCTGGGCATCAACCTAGTGGTCAACAGCCTGCTGGTGTTTGGCACACTGGGTTTTCCAAGACTGGGCGGATTGGGCTGTGCGTGGGCCATGGTCGTCACGGTCAGCTTCAACCTGACGGCGCTGGTGTGGTGGATGCACCGCTCTGCGGCCTACCGCCCCACCTGGCCGTTCAGCCACTTTGAAGCGCCCCACTGGCCACAAATCAGAAATTTGCTCAAACTGGGGCTGCCTATTGGTGTGACCTACTTTGCCGAAACCAGCGCATTCAGCCTGATTGCGCTCCTGATCGCCAAATTTGGCAGCACTCAGATGGCAGCACACCAGATTGCGCTGAACTTCACCTCGCTGACCTTCATGGTGCCCCTGAGCATTGGGTTGGCACTGCTCACCCGTGTCGGACATTCACTGGGCGCAGGCGACACGGTGTTGGCACGTTATCAGGCCTGGGTAGGCGTGGGGCTGGGGCTGGGGTTTGCGGTGACATCGGCCACGCTGATAGCCTTGTTCAACCAAACCATTGCCCATGCGTACACCAGTGACCCGGCGGTGGTGAAACTGACCGCCCAACTGTTGCTGATGGCAGCCGTGTTCCAGTTTTCAGATGTCACCCAGGTCATCACCAGCTGCGCCATCCGTGGCTACAAAGTCACCCGCGCGCCGATGGTGATTCACCTGACGGCGTTCTGGGTGTTTTCACTGCCGCTGGGTTATTGTTTGGGCATTGCCCCAAGCTGGGTGCCTTGGGCCCCCGCGCAACCGATGGCTGCACAGGGATTCTGGATAGCGCTGACCGTCGGGTTGACGATTGCGGCATTGGGCCTGACCGCCCTGCTGCGCCACGTGGCACGCAGCAGGTTACCGTCCGATCCCGAGCCTCTTGCCTAGGCCATTCACCGATCAGTGCAAAGGCGCACCGGTCTTGCTTTGCAGCTCTTCCATGGTGACGCCAGGTGCCATTTCGACCACTTTGAGGCCTTGAGGCGTGACGTCGATGACCGCCAGATCGGTGACGATCCGGTTGACCACACCCACGCCCGTCAGAGGCAAGGTGCAGGCGGGCAAAATTTTCAGATCGATCGAGCCATCTTTCTTTTTGGCGACATGCTCCATCAGCACCACCACACTTTTGACCCCGCCAACCAGGTCCATCGCGCCGCCCATGCCCTTGACCATCTTGCCTGGAATCATCCAGTTGGCCAGGTCGCCCGTGGCGCTGACCTGCATGGCACCCAAAATGCTGAGGTTGATTTTGCCGCCGCGAATCATGGCAAAGCTGTCGTGGCTACCAAAAATGCTGGAGCCTGGAATCGTGGTGACCGTTTGCTTGCCCGCGTTGATCAGGTCCGCATCCACTTCGTCTTCGGTCGGGAACGGGCCAATGCCCAGCATGCCGTTCTCACTCTGCAACCACACCTCCATACCCGCCGGGACGTAGTTGGCCACCAACGTGGGCAATCCAATGCCCAGATTTACATAAAAACCGTCTTGCAATTCCTTGGCTGCCATAGCCGCCATCTGGTCGCGTGTCCAAGCCATGATCTAGACTCCTTTTTGGGTGATGGTGCGTTGTTCAATGCGTTTTTCAGGGGTCGCATTGAGCACGAGGCGGGTGACGTAAATACCGGGCAAATGCACCGAATCAGGGTCAAAGGTGCCGGTTTCGACAATTTCTTCCACCTCCACCACGGTGATCTTGCCCGCCATGGCCACGGCCGGATTGAAGTTACGTGCCGTGCGGCGGAACAGCAAATTGCCGCTTTTGTCCGCTTTCCAGGCCTTGACCAGCGACACCTCGGGGACCAGCGACTGTTCCAAAATATAGGTCAGACCGTCAAAAACCCGCGTCTCTTTACCTTCAGCCACCAGCGTACCGACACCCGTGCGCACATAAAAAGCCGGGATGCCAGCCCCACCTGCACGCAGCTTTTCGGCCAGCGTGCCTTGTGGCGTGAATTCAAGTTGCAGCTCACCAGCGAGGTATTGGCGCTCGAATTCCTTGTTTTCGCCAACGTAACTGGAAATCATTTTTTTGATTTGACGTGTTTCCAGCAGCTTGCCAAGGCCAAAACCGTCCACACCCGCGTTATTGCTGATGACGGTCAGATCTTTGACGCCTGAGTCGCGCAAGGCATCGATCAGCGCCTCAGGAATGCCGCACAGGCCAAAGCCGCCTACAGCCAGCAACTGGCCGTCTTTGACAATGCCTTTTAACGCCTCAGAAGCAGAGGGGTATATTTTGTTCACGCAACGTTCTCCTGTAAAAAAATA
The DNA here is from genome assembly GCA_903856025.1 of uncultured beta proteobacterium. GTDB lineage: Bacteria > Pseudomonadota > Gammaproteobacteria > Burkholderiales > Burkholderiaceae_C > Rhodoferax. Next base: position 3,817 of record CAIOAQ010000506.1, on the reverse strand, counting down.
CAATCAAGCACCTGGGACACACCGTCGTACGATACTACTTATCTATCTACGTAGTTTTCCCTAGCGTACAAACCCTGACATTCTGACTGAACTCATGGACGTTGATTACCGACTGGCTTTTGAAATGGCTCCCGTGGGCTTGGCGCTCTCCAGCAACCGCACTATGGTGGACTGCAACCGACATATGTGCGAGATGTTTGGTGCTGCGCCAGAACAGCTCATTGGCCAGTCCTTTCAGGTGCTGTACCCCAGCGCCGCAGAATTTGAACGCACCGGTGCACGCATTGCACCGATCTTGAACCGCAAGGGCACCTATTCGGATGATCGGGTCATGAAACGGTTTGACGGACGCCTCAAAGGTGAAACCTTCTGGTGCCATGTGACGGGTCGTGCCATGAACCAGGTCGCGCCGCACGAAGCCGGCATCTGGACGTTTGAGGACCTCAGCGCGCATCGTCCGGTGAAGGCCGAGCTCACCCCGCGTGAACGGGAAATTGCGGCACTGCTGATGGATGGCCTGACCAGCAAGGAAATGGGACGGCTTCTGGCCATCAGCCCGCGCACTGTAGAGATTTACCGCGCAAGATTAATGCGCAAGTACAAGGCCGCCAACAACGGTGATTTGGTGCACAAGCTAATGGCCGGCTAGGCGGCATAAGCTTGTGCACCCAGGTAAGAAGCGAAGCCGCCTGACCTGCGTCAAATCGCGCCAGCCCTCGTCACGTCAGAATGAACCATTAGTTAACATCAAGGAAAACCCATGGCCACGACCCCATCCAAGCCAGCGCCGGCCGCAGCGGCTACCAAGGCCGCATCCAAAAGAATCCCTGCCGCCAAACCGGCAGCAGCACCTGCGAAAAAAGTGACTGTCGAGGCTGAAAAGAACACGCCAGCCGCTGCGGTGAAAAAAGTCGCAGCCAAAGCTGCTGTCAGGTCGACCGCAAAATCAGCAGGCAAGTCCGTTGCGAAGAAAACAGTGAAGCCGGTTGTTCCACACGTCGATCCATCCGAAGTTCATCTGATGGCATCTACTGCACCCAAGCCGCATCTGACACTTGATCAGCGTCACCACTATGTATCCGTCGCAGCGTTCTACATTGCGGAGCGACGCGGATTCACCCTGGGTAATCCGGCCGAAGATTGGCTCGCAGCAGAAGCCGAGGTCGATCGCCTGATTGCCAGCGGTCACTTCACCACCTGAATGCACTGCTGAAAGAAGTCATAGCGTATATCAGCTAACGGGTCGCCCAATTCATTACTCGTCAGAAGTCGTTCGTGGTATTCGGCAAAACCACTTCACCGGACTGGGCCCTATACATAACTGGGTCCTCTCCATAAGTGCCCATTCCCGGCGATCAGACTACTGAAATACCAGCCCGATACTAGCCATAATTCCGAACATGAAATGCTCACTACATTGGCTGAGGAGTTCCACAAAACTGCTCTTCAATTTCTATCGAAAGTTCCACGTTGCTCGCATTGGTGGCGGTGGTCGCAGACTAATTTGCTAGCGAAACTCGACGACAACCAGTGGACTCACCAACGTATTGCGCCTACTTGTTCACCACATCCTTAGGCTCATTGCCGCACAACCCATGCAAGCATTTGAAGCTGCTAATGCGTATTCAACTTTTCCAGCATCAATGCCAGTTTTTCCCGGTTGCCGGGGTTGATGCGAATGGCTGCATCAAACGCGGCCCCCGCCAGTGCGTCCTGCTCCGTGTGCAGGTAGGCAAAGGCCACGCCCAGCCAGGCTTTGTCGTTATTGGCATCCAGACCAATGGCAGTTTGGTAGATCGGGATGCAGGCTTTGAAGTTTTGCCGTGACATTTGCAGCCCGGCCAGTTTCATGTGCGCCTTGACTGATTTTGGTTCGGCGCGCACGGCTTGTTCAAACGTGTTTTGGGCCAGATCCAGTTGGCCAGCCCCCCATTGCTGATCGCCTTGCGCGATCAAATCAATGGATGGGGTTGCCTGCGCTGACCAGAGTGCAAAGGCACTCAGCAGCGTGGCACAGGCGATCATCAAAGTTTTTTGAAATGTTGCACTCATGGCGTGTTCTTTGCGTGTGATGAGATCAAAAAAAACGGCCCTTCGTTTGCCAGAAGAGCCGTTTGCATTTTGGCGTGAAAACAGAGCTTACTTCATGCTGCCTTTGCCATAGCGTTCTTCATAGCCCTTGCGAACTTTTTCAATTTGCTCTTTGCCCATGCCGTTGAAAAACCAGTCATGACCAGCGATCGGTTTGAAATACTTGTTCAGCAATTCTTCTGCAAATTTCTCGTTGCCGTCCTTGGCGCGTACAACTTCCTTCAACTCTGGAATCCACTTGAAGTAAGTGTGTTGGCTCACTTCATAGAAGCCATGCCACCAGGTGTAATCCGGACCGTTCATGGAAGCACCATGGCGGGCACGACGGCCTTCGTGGTGCCAGATCTCAAACCAGGTCCACTTGATCTTGGCATCCATGGGTTGATGCGTCAGGTAGCCCTTGTCTTCGAGTTCTTTCATGATGGCGGCGATCGGCTTGGCGTACTTGTCGTTGTACAGGTCAACCACGTCATCAAATTGCTTGTAATGGCCGTCAATGGTGTTATCGGTGTGGCAGGTGGAGCAGACATTCTTCATCTTGTTCCGACGCTGCTCCCAGGTCAGGATCTCGGTCACCGTCGAGCCTTTGACGGCGTCACCCACCTTGGGCAATGCTGCCCCTTCAGGCTGGTCAAATTCGTCACCATTGGCCAGACGAATCATGTTGAGCTTGGTCGAGATGGCTGGGCGCAGTGTCCAGGAGATGCGTTCACCCACATCGTGTGTACCCTTTTGGTCTTTCGTGGCGCCCATGTGGCAGGTGGCGCAGGTGGGAGCGGCACTGTAGTCCACACCAACGACCCAGCTTTTTGAATTCAGGTTCATCTTGGCCTCATTGGCGCGGTACAGGATGCCGTGTTTGGACTCGTTGTATATCTCAATTTGCGGATGGTCTGGCCCCATGTGGCACTTGCCACAGGTGTCAGGGGTGCGTGCTTGTGCAGACGAGAAAGCGTGGCGTGCGTGGCAGGCTGAGCAAGAACCCAGTGTGCCGTCGACATTCTTGCGGCCAATGCCGGTGTTGGGCCAGGTTTGTGGTGTCGGGCGGTTGTTGGCGTCGAGCTCAACCGTGCTGCCGTGGCATTGCTTGCAGCCTGCATTGACCGCTGCTGGCCCGCCGATCACCTCGCCCAACAGATTGTCCACCGAGGCAAGGATGTTTCCGGCTTTGGCGTGGTGCGAACGCTGTTGCTGCTCAACTTCGGTCTTGTGGCAATTGGCACAGGTCTTGGGGGTGACCACTACTTGGATCAGAACACCATTGTGTTTGAAGCCAGCCTTGTCGCCCTCTTTAACCTTGTGGCAGTCATAGCAGTCCACGTTGTTGGCAGCGTGCGCGCTGCCTTTCCATTCTTTGTAAATGCCGGGCTCATCATCGGGGCCGTGGCAGGTGATGCATTTTTGGCCCATGGCTATGTCAGCGGCAGTTTTGGGTACAGCGGATACATTGACAGCCCAGGCCGTGCTAATCAGTGTCAGTGTCATCAGGCAGGCCAGTGCCCCCACTGCATGCACTGCACGTCGGAAAATAGTTGTCATAAAACGCTCCTGAAGTTGGTGGTTTAAATTCTTTATTGCGTAGAAAAGTTAATTTTTTGATGTCAATCAAGAACTGGACAGTGCTAAGTTCTCGCTGCGATTCAGTCGGTTTCTTTGATCAGCCGCAGGGTTGACAATTCCGTCGCCAAATCAATCCAACGCTCCATCAGGAGCTTCATGCGCTCGT
>CAIOAQ010000505.1 GCA_903856025.1 uncultured beta proteobacterium | reverse complement strand
TCCACGATGGCATCGGCCAGATTGCCGGGGCGCCCCCTTTGCTGTAAATGAAGGGTAGGGTGATTTGGCGCTGGCGCCGGTAGTTGACGGGATTTCTGAATCTGACTGGATGACTCTGACAATCCGTCCGTTGCCAGGCGTGCTGGTGCTTTTGATGTTTTTGGATTAGGTGAGCGCCTAGCGTTCTCAGAGTGTGTTCCGGCTACTGAATCGTCCTTGCATTTTTTTAGCCACAAATTTACTTCCTCTAGGTCCCAGGCTACCGCACCACCTAAAGAAAAACTTTTAGGGAAGTTTTCCGAGTAACGGGGGGATTTCTTATCTTGCCGGTCATATATGGCAGATCGAGATAGGCCAGTGTGGACAATCAATTCCTTTAGACGAATAACGGGGCCAGCCATTCTGAAAGTTCCTTGCTCAAGCGATGGTCTATGGTTTCAAACTAAGGCAGATCATATTCATTGAAATTGACGCCTGCCTTTGGTGAATCAGACTGCGAACGGATCAATGACCACCAAACCCGTGATACGTTTGAAATCTGCAGCGTTGCGTGTCATCAGTGGTAGGTTTTCAGCCAATGCACACGCGGCAATGATCGCATCGGGAAGTTTGATGGCTATAGAAGATCGGATGTCAATAACCATCTCGACGATGGACGGAGTGAGTGCCACTTCCGACAGTTGTGCAAGAAGCAGCTCAGTTTCACGACGACTCGCAACCGTGTGACCGTTCCATCCCAGCAATTCCATTCGGGTGATGACGCTATAGCGTGCCCTGTCGGCAATGACATCATCAATGCGTCTCAGAACTGGCGCATCAACATTCCCTGACAACGCGTAAATCAGGATGTTGGTGTCAATAAGGCAAGGCATTAATGCCCGCTTTCCCAACCGCGACTATCCCATTCGGTGCGCATCTTGGTGGCCAAATGATCTACATTTTGCTGGTCCATGACAGGCCAAGCACTGCGAGCTGCTGCCAGCGCTGCCAAAACCTGCTTCTTGTGCTGATCTTCGCTGACGATCTCTATCGTCTGGCTGCGCGTGGCGATGAATTCAACAAAATCATAAATTTCAGCCTGCTTTTCTTGCGGCAACGTTTGCAGTCGCTGCTGAATTAATTCGGCGTAACCCATGCTTTATCCCCTTGGTAATGGTTCAAGTTTATGCCGTATCGGCTGAACGGCGCAAGGCAACCGGCTTGTCAGCAAGCTGTGCATTATTGTGGGGCGCAAAACTTAGCCCAGTCTTCCATCATTTGACGCCGTTTTTCCAGGGCATCACCACGCCGATACGCAGCTTCAACTTTGTTGACGAGGGTATGAGCCAAAGCTTGTTCAGCCATTTCACGTGGGTAGTTGGTGCGCTCCCCGGCCCAGTCGCGAAAAGTACTACGGAAACCATGTGGTACGGCATCTACCTTCATGCGACGCATCACAGCGGTCAGTGTCATGTCTGAAAGTTGACCGCCACGAGGTGCAGGGAACACAAGATCGTTGCCGTCCTGACGTGATTGCGCGTTCAGGATTCGAATCGTCGATTCGGTCAAGGGAACTCGATGCTCTTTGCCTGACTTCATTCGAAGCGCTGGAATTGTCCATACGCCGGTGCCAAGGTCAATTTCAGACCAGCATGCGCCACGCACTTCGCCGCTTCGTGCGGCACAAAAGATCGCGAATTCCAAGGCTCTGGCCGCTATCCCTTCGCGCTTGCGAAGTTCCACTATGAAATTTGGCATCAAATCAATGGGAAGCGCTCGGTGGTGTTCAACCTTCTGTACTTTGCTGGACGCTGGCAGCAACATGTCAAGATGGCCTTTCCATCTCGCGGGATTTTCACCGGTTCGGTACTTTCGTACGGTTGCCCAATCCAAAACACTTTCAATGCGGCCACGCAGTCTTGAAGCCGTCTCGTTTTTGGTTTTCCAAATTGGCTCCAACGCATTCAATACGTGTTCTTGACCAATATCCCGCACCAGGAGCTTGCCCATGAAAGGGTAAGCGTAAGTCTCAAGAGTGCTGGTCCACTGTGCCCTGTGCTTGGCGTTCTTCCAAGTGTCACCATGTGCCTCAATATAGGCTTCGGCTGCCTGTTCGAAGGTTTTTTCAGTGGCCTGCTGTGCACGTAGTAGGCTAGCAGCAGCTGTGCGTTGTGCGATCGGATCAATCCCCTTGGCTATTTCTTCACGAGCACTACGGGCTTTCTCTCTGGCTTTTGCCAGGGGAACATCAGGGAAACCACCCAGACCCATGTGACGGCGTTTGCCTCCAACCATTGTTCTCAACACCCATGAGCGAGCACCTGCAGCGTTGATATACAGGTACAGTCCGTCAACGCCACCTACTGTATGGTGACCGGGTACTGATAGCCTGCCTACCACCAGTGCCGTTAGCTCTTTTGCCTTGCGTGCCATGTTCGCATCCTAAACTCTTGATGAATTTTACTTCTACCATGGTTTCTACCATAAATTCTTGGATTAGGATGAATTCGATCGGATTGCTTAGGACAGCTGAAATTTGAAATGTCTTTTAATATCAACGATCTTTGGATGAAATAGGAAGATTTAGGACGGATTTATTGCGGACACCGCTTCCGCCAACTAGGTGAACTTTTCCGCTAACGACCCAGCACGGGAAACAGCTTCACCAGTCCATCGGACATCACCTCCACAGACAGCGCCGCCAGAATCAGGCCCATGAGACGGGTCATGACGTTGATGCCGGTTTTGCCTAGACCTCGGGCAATCGGTTGTGCCAGAGAAAAGCACAGTGCGGTGGCGAACGCAACCACCACACCGTAGCCGACCAAGGTGCCCAATTGCAAAAAAGTCTTGGCTTTATCGGCATAGATCACCACCGTGGACATGGTGGCTGGGCCAGTCAGCAGCGGAATGGTCAGCGGCACCACCGCAATGCTGGCGCGCGTGGCCGCGTCCTGCATTTCTTCGGCATTGGATTTCGCCTCGGCCGGCTGGGCGTTGAGCATGGCCAGCGCGGAAGTGAGCAGCAGCATGCCACCGCCCACCTGAAAACTTGCCAGCGAGATACCAAAAAATGCCAGGATATGCAGCCCCATCAGCGCGCTGATGGCGATCACCACAAAGGTGCTGAAGGACGCAATCCAGATGGTGCGTCGGCGTTGTGCGCGGCTGAAATCCTGGGTGTAGTGGATGAAAAACGGCACGATTGCCAGCGGGTTAACGATGGCGAGTAAGGTGACAAGTGGTTTGAAATCCATAGCAGATCACGCTTTATTTATAAGAGGTAGAGGTCAATTTGGCTAATCACATTCAGCGGGACGAACGTTCCAGGTAACGCTTGCGCCAGAAGAAAGCCGCAAGGGACGCGGCGATGCTGGCCATGGCGACCATCGCCAGCCAAAAACCATTGGAGCGGTGCAAAAGCGGGATGGAATCGAAGTTCATGCCAAAAATCCCGGCGATCAGGTTCAATGGCAGAAAGATGGCAGTGAGCACGGTGAGCGTGCGCATGATCTCGTTGGTACGGTGGCCTTGCGCGTTGAAGTGCATTTGAACCGCCGTTTCGGCGTTTTGCTCCAGCCGCCGCACATGGTGCACCACCCGCTCGATGTGTTCGAGCACGTCGCGGCTGCGCACCTGCAGCAGGTCACGCGCGTGTTGGTTCAGAAAGTCGTCACTCTCGGGCCATGCCTTCAGGGCTTCCAGCCAATCCTGCATGGCGCTGCGCTGGTCTTCGCACAATTCGTCAAGTTGGTGCAGCGCCAGACGCGCATCCAGCAAGGCTGCCCAGTTGTTGAAGCGCGTTTTCGGGTTGAGCAGCTCGGTCTGCCAGTGGTCCAGCTGTTGACTGAGTTCCCGGCGAAGGGCAAGAAATCCGTCCACCATGTGGTTCACGATGCGCAGCATCAGGTCCGGAGGGTTGGCCGGGACACCCCGCGCGCCGGTGGACCGGCTGTCGACCGCTGGCTCGTCCTGATGGGACTGGCCGCTGCTGGCCAACAGGCGCTGGGCGTAACTGTTGAGCACGCTGCAGTCTTGCGGGTGCACGCTCAAAAGCACCCGGTCAAGCACCACGAACCCGACAGGACTGGTGTCAATGCGGCGCAATATCGGCGGGCCACCACGCGGGTTGAGGTTCAAGCCAGTGGGTTCAGATGCGTCACCGTCCACCCCACGCGCAGCCAATCGCCGGAACACCAACAAGTCGTATTGCGAGGTGAAGTCGTAGCGTGAAGGCAGTTGGGCATTGAGCAGATCTGACACATGCAAATCCACCAGCTGCAAGTTGCACAGGCGTTGCAATGCCGTCTGAATATGGCGTTGAGCTTGGTCAAATTCCACACGCGTGCAGCTGATCCACAGATAGCCTTCGGACGGCAAGCACACATCGCTTAGCAGGGGCAACGCCTCGTTGCTCCGTGTTTCAGTGACATGGTTGCCGTGGAAGGAAAAAATCCGCATGAATTAAGTTGCCGATGTTGTATAACAAATCTGCTTCTGGCCCTTGTAAATAAAGGCTAATACGCTACTATTTACGAAGCAATTTGGCAGCGTCACGGGCAAAGTAGGTCAGGATGCCGTCGGCCCCGGCGCGTTTGAAGGCCAGCAGACTCTCCAGCATGACAGCATCATGATCCAGCCAGCCGTTTTGCGCGGCGGCCTTGAGCATGGCGTATTCGCCGGATACCTGGTAGGCGAACGTGGGCACCTTGAATTCATCTTTGACGCGGCGAACAATGTCCAGATAGGGCATGCCGGGTTTGACCATCACCATGTCGGCACCCTCGGCAATGTCCAGCGCCACTTCACGCAGGGCTTCATTGCTGTTGCCGGGGTCCATTTGGTAAACCTTTTTGTTGCTTTTGCCCAGATTGCCTGCCGAGCCCACGGCTTCGCGGAACGGGCCGTAAAAGGCCGACGCGTATTTGGCGCTGTACGCCATGATGCGGGTGTGAATAAAGTGGTTGGACTCCAGCGCCAGGCGGATGGCACCAATGCGGCCATCCATCATGTCGCTGGGGGCCACGATGTCGGCGCCGGCTGCGGCTTGGCAAAGCGCTTGTTTGACCAGTACTTCCACGGTTTCATCGTTCATGATGTAGCCGTCTTCTTTCGGGTCCGGGCTGGGCAGGCCGTCCTGTCCGTGGCTGGTGAAGGGGTCCAGCGCCACGTCGGTCATGATGCCCAGTTCAGGGAATTCCCTTTTCAGGGCTTGTACCACGCGCGGCACCAGGCCATCGGCGTTGAAGGCCTCGCGTCCATCTGGGGTTTTGAGAGACTGGTCAATGACTGGGAACAGGGCCATGACCGGTATGCCAAGCTTGACGCACTCTTCGGCCACGGGTAACAACAAATCCAGGCTCAGACGCTCGACACCGGGCATGGAGGTGACGATCTGGCGTTGTTTTTCGCCATCGACCACAAACACCGGGTAGATGAAATCATGGGGCGTGAGCACGTTCTCGCGCACCAGGTTGCGGGTAAAGGTGTCCCGGCGCAGACGGCGCGGGCGCCCCATGGGATAGGCGGCGTATTGGGTCATTTGGACGTTTTCCTTGTCAAATTTTTGCCATCGACAGGACTATTTTTATAGTCTTGGGTTGAATATCGCAACAATTTTTGGTAAATTACGACCCGAGCAGTTTACTGCTCCCCGCTTTTCCTCCCTGAGCGGGGCCTTGATGTGTGACAGCAAATAGGCTTCTACCCCAGCCATTGTGCT
>CAIOAQ010000504.1 GCA_903856025.1 uncultured beta proteobacterium | reverse complement strand
TGCCTTTTAGCACCTCAGTCTGTCCAAAGGACTTGTGAAGGTCTTCAACCACCAGCACCTCTTTGGCAAGACGACGGGATTCTGTACTACTCACTTAAACATCTTTCTTTCGCAAGGGACAGTCAGGGGCGACGGCAAATTCATTTTGGTGCAATGGAAGGATGGGAAGTGTATCGGCTGACGCACACCTTTCCGAGAAGCAAAAAGCATGCCTTTTAACAAGGCCCCCGGCCATACAACTCCCTAAAATCCGACCATGGACACATCCGTTGACACATTTGACCGAAAAATTCTGGCACTGGTGCAGCTTGACTGTCACCTCAACGCAGAGGTGATTGCCGAGCAGGTGGGTTTGTCAGCCTCTGCAGTGCAGCGCCGTTTGCGCCGCATGCGCAGCGAGAAGATCATCACCGCTGAGGTGGCCATCGTTGACAAACAGGCGCTGGGGCCACTCATGACCTTCATCGCCGGACTGGAAATTCGGGAGAATTACGATGCCTTGCCGCGCATCGGACGCTGGGCTGAGGGTCACCCTGAAATCCAGCAGATCTATTACGTCACCGGCAACGTGGACCTGATGCTGGTCATCACTGCCCAGAGCGTGAAAGCGTATGACATGATCACCGCCCGGATGATGGCAGAGAACCCGCACATCACCCGTATCACCACCAATGTGGTGCTGGACACCATCAAGCAAGGGCTTTATGTGCCCGTTGAGCCTACCTAATCCCGGGTAACGCGCAGCAGTTCTTCGCGCGAGGTCAGCCCCAGGCGCACCAGTCGCTCGCCGTCTTCCCGCATCAGCACCATGCCCGTGGCTTGGGCAGCGCTGCGGATATCGGCCTCCGAGGCACGGCTGTGAATCTGCGCGCGGATGGCATCGTCGGTGACCAGCAACTCAAAGACCCCACTGCGGCCCTGGTAGCCGGTGTGCCCGCACTGTGCGCAGCCCACCGGGTGGTATTCGGTTCTTTTTGGAATATCAGACGCAGCGCCAGGACTTTGCAACGCAAAATCCGAATCCGACACCCGCTTGCAATGCACACAGAGCTTGCGAACCAGTCGCTGGGCCAGCACACCCAAAAGGGAGGAACTCAGCAAGAACGGCTCGACCCCCATGTCGGTCAGACGTGTCACCGCGCTGGCGGCGTCGTTGGTGTGCAGCGTGGCCAATACCAGGTGACCGGTCAAAGAGGCCTGAATGGCGATTTGTGCGGTCTCAAAGTCACGGATTTCGCCGATCATGATGATGTCCGGGTCTTGCCGCAGGATGGCGCGCAAGGCTTTGGCAAAGTCGAGTTCGATCTTCGGGTTGACTTGCGTTTGCCCCACACCGGCAAGTTCGTATTCAATCGGGTCTTCTACCGTCATGATGTTGTTGCGACCGGCATCCAGGCGCTGCAAGCCGGCATAAAGCGTGGTGGTTTTACCCGAACCGGTTGGCCCCGTCACCAGCACGATGCCGTGTGGTTGGGTCACCAGTTGCTCAAATTGTCGTAGCACCTCACCCTGCATTCCCAAGGTCTCCAGGCTTAAACGACCCTCAGATTTATCCAGCAAACGCAACACCGCGCGCTCGCCATGGGCGCTGGGAATGGTGCTGACACGCACATCCACGGCACGCGTGCCAATGCGCAGGCTGATGCGCCCGTCTTGTGGCAAACGGCGCTCGGCGATGTCGAGTTCGGCCATGATTTTCAGGCGCGAGATCAAGGCCGCATGCAGTGCCCGGTTGGGTTGCACCACCTCACGCAGACTGCCATCCACGCGAAAGCGCACGGATGAATGGCGCTCGTAAGGCTCAATGTGAATGTCGCTGGCACCGTCACGGGCGGCCTGTGTCAACAGCGCATTGAGCATGCGGATGATGGGCGCGTCGTCACTGGTCTCCAGCAAGTCTTCAATGGCAGGCAAATCCTGCATCATGCGGCTCAGATCGGCATCGCTTTCGACCTCACTGACCACCGCGGCTGCGCTGGATTCACCCTGCGCATAGGCGGCACTGATGCGCTGAATCAGCGCAGCTGACTCTTGCGTTGCAAAACGAAGCTGAGGGTATTTGCGACACACTTCACCCAGCGCCGCCGTGTTGGACGCGGCGTGCGACCAGAGTGTGGACTGGTCAGCGTCTTCCTCCAGCAACACCTGGTGGGTACGGGCAAATGCGTAAGGCAGGGGGTATCGCATGGGGGCCTTTTACTGGGACGGGGATGAACCAGTGACGTCTTGCTGTGTGGCCGATGCAGGCGCGCTGCCCCAGGTACCCGACATGCCCAGAGGCAGCAGCGGTTGCGGCGCCTGCCGTTTGGAGTCCGGCTTGTTGATGGGGGCCATGACAGGAGCCTGATTGATGGGCACGGTCATGCTGTCGGTAGGCTGTGCGCTTTGCTGCACGCCGCGCATGGCATCGTAACGACCAAACGAGACGGCATCGGTGTCGGCACCGCTGCGCATGATCACCGGCCGCAAAAACACCATCAAATTGGTCTTTTTGCGTGACCGTGTATCACTGCGGAACAAAGCACCAAACAAAGGCACATCACCCAACCCTGGCACCTTTTGGTCGCCACCAGAAAACTCATCCTGCAGCAAACCGCCCAGCACCACAATGTTGCCATCACTGACCATCACCGACGACTCGATCGAACGCTTGTTGGTGGTGGGGCCGTTCGAATTGGTCAAGGTGCCGGCCTGAATGGTGGAGACTTCCTGATAAATCACCAGTTTGACGCTGCCATCTTCACTGATTTGCGGTTTGACCTTGAGCGTCAAGCCCACATCTTTGCGCTCCACCGTGGTGAAGGGATTGACCGAGCCGGTGCTGGCGCTGCCGGTATTGGTAAATTGCCCTGTGACAAAGGGCACGTTCTGGCCAATCACAATTTTGGCTTCTTCGTTGTCCAGGGTCAGCAAGGTGGGCGTGGACAACACATTGCCGTCGCCTGTGCTTTGCAGCAGGTTGGCCAAAGCGCCCAAAACAAGCCCCGAGGCTGTCCGATGCAGCACTGCAGCGTTGCCGCCAGCACCAAACGGGCTCGATGTCAGTGTAGGGGCAGTCCCGTTAGATACCGAGCCGGCCAGCGACACCGCAGCACTACCAACCGACATGATGTTGGAGCCGCCAATGGTGAAATTGCTCCCCATCACACCAATCGTGTTGCCATTGCTGTTGCCCATCAGCGTTTGCCATTGAATACCAAACTGCGCTTGTTTGTCGGTGCTGACTTCGGCAATCAGGCTCTCCACCAACACCTGGGCACGGCGGCCGTCGAGTTGGTCAATCACGGCGCGCATCTGGCGGTACTGCGGCTCCGGCGCGGTAATTACCAGTGAATTGGTCGAAACATCGGCTTGAATCTGACCGCCGGTGGTGGCTGCAGCGGATACGCCAGCAGCGCCCGCTGCACCGGCCGTTGTCGGCACGGCGGCAGATGCCGTACCGCTCATGGCGGCGCGCAGGGTCGCGGCCAGTTTGGTGGCATCGGCGTTCTTCAGGTAGACCACATGGATATTGCCGGCGGCTCCGTTTTGGTTGCCAGCGTCAGGTTGATCGAGCTTGTCCACCAAGGAGCGAACCAGCGCCAACTGGGCTGCATTGGCCGCCCGCAAAATCAGCGCATTGGAACGGGGTTCGGCGATCAAGGTGGTTTTGAACGCGGTGTCCGCCTGCCCCGCCGTGGCTGCGGCTCCACCGGAACCAATCAATTTGAGGATCAGCTGCGCCAAGTCAGACGCAATGGCGTGCTGCAGCGGTATCACCTGAACGTCGGTGGCATTGGCCACATCCAAGGCGGCAATGATGCGCCCGATGCGACGCAGGTTGTCGCCGTAATCGGTGATCACCAGCGAATTGTTGCCAGGATTGGCATTGATGGTGTTGTTGGCGCTGATCAAGGGACGCAGCACCGTCACCAGGTTGTTGGCCGACTCGTAATTCAGCTTGTAAATTTGCGTGGCCACCTGGTTGCCTAAGGGCAAATCGGCATCGCCACTGTCCTGAATCGTGACCCCGGCACTTTGCAATTTGGCCTCTGCCTCGGGCACCACCTTGTACAGGCCACCCGACTCCACCAAGGTGAAGCCCTGCAGACGCAACGCGGACACAAATTGCCCCAAGGCCGCCGCACGGCTGACCGGCTTGTCAGACACCAAGGTCACGGTGCCTTTGACGCGGGGGTCGACCACCACGTTTCGGCCGGTGATGCTGGCAAAAGTACGCGCCACAGCTTCAATGTCCGCCCCCTGAAAATTCAGGGTGACCGCCTCGCTGGCTTTGGCGTGGGTACTTGTCTGCGCCAACGAATTTATAGAAAACAAGGCTGTACCCCCCGTCAACAGGGCGTATACCGCTATTGAAACAAGAGTTCTATCGAAAAAATACGTCGAAGGATGCGGCGTGTGCGAATTCATAAACTACCCCAGGTGAATGATCGAGCGTGCACCGTCGCGCCGCCCAATGATGTTCAGTAAGTTGGACAAGACGGCCAGGTGCTCTGGTGCACTGCTGGCTTCTCCGGCAAACCGCAGCTTGCCCCCGACCCATTGGCCTTGCCCCGAGAGTTTCAGAGCACCTTTCAGTGTGCTGAGTTGCAACTGTGGGGTGGCCCCGCCACTCAGATCAAAGCGGTAGCTCCCCATGGGGCTCAGCGTGGACAAACGCGAAGAAAGGTCCTGCACATCCAGCAGCGCCGAGCCGGCCATTTGCAGACGCCCTTGCGCCCAGGTCAGGTTCAGGCCCTGGGTGCGCAGTGCCAATCGCCCTTGTGGCTCCATGGTATTAAAAGGTGTCCCCAAACCCGTCAGCACCTGTGCCGGCCAGACGGAAGGACTGTCAGACAGGCTCAAACGCCAGCCGCCCCAAAGCGGTGCCAGTTTCACGTCCCAAGGCTGGGTCAGGCAGCACGCGGCCTGCAGCTGCATCGACAATCCCGACCAGGCCGGACGCAATTCCCAGCTCATACGCGATGGCAAACTGGCCGTCGCCACACTACCGGCTCCGCCGGTGAGGACGATTTGCGCCGATCCCGACCAAACCGTACCACTGGCATCATGCAGCTGTACCTTGCCGTCGCTGGCTTGGCGCACAGCCGCTTCCAGCCAATGCGCCGGCGCGAACAGCAGCAAACTCAGCACCATGCCTAACAAGGCACCAAGGCCACCCCATGTCCAGGGCGCTTTCATGGCCTTGGGCAGCCGTGCGCGTTTGGGTAACTTGGTGCGCAACAAGGGCTTGGTCAGGTTCATGGGCAACACAGCTTCCATCTCACCTTGCTGGCAATTGCAGCACCAACCTGCCGTCCCATCCACCACTTTCGCTGCGTGTCAGGTGCGCTTCATTGGGCACCATACGGGCATTTTGTCGTACCGTGGCCAGCCATTGCGCCAGGGCAGCCGGCGCGACGCCCTTGAATGTCACCGTCACGCGGTCCGTCTGCACTGTCAACAGCGCATTGCTTCCCAACGAATTCGTTGCAGCCTCCAAGGCGCTGCGTGCCGCACTGGCAGTGACCACGGGTTGCGCACGCAATGTCTGCACTTTGGCTTGCATCACCTGCATCTGCGCAAGCTGGGCATCCAGTTCCAGATGCTGCTGAGGTGCTTTTTTTGAGCAGATTCAGCGCCGGCGCAACCGCCACCGACCACACGAGTGCCACCACCACCAAGGCCAACGCAGCCCACAACAGGCGTTGCTCACGCCGGGCCATCTGTTGCCAGCGGTCTTTCAGTGCTTGCAGCGCGTTCATGGTTGTTTTCCCGCAGAGATCAGCCATTGCTCACCTTGCTGGCTGGCCTGAAGGCCCGCGGCATTGACCTTGTCGGTAAATTCAACTGCATCGGCCACCGGTGGTCCTTTCAGCCGGAGCTCATTTGAAGCATATTCGATAGCAGACAACACATATCCTGCGGGGGCTGCAGAGGAAAATACCTCCAACAGACTCTCCAGATCATCGCCTTTGGTGATGCCGCTGGCGCGCTGCAACGCGGTGACTTCGCGCGCCATTTGCAGGGGCGCATCAACCACCACAGGAATTTTGGGAAAGGTGTCGGTCAACATCGCGCGCACCGCCTGACGCTTGGCGCTCAGCAGGGCTTGCTCACGCAGGGCAAACGCATTCAACCCAATCAAATTGGCCATCACGCCGACCAAAATCGCCAATCGTGCAACACGCCACTGCGGCGCACGCCAAAAATTGCTCAAAACCAGCACCACTTTGGCCCAACGACGCTCACGCTCTGCATGTGCCAGATCAAACTGGGCCATATCCCATGGGGACTGTGCCGCTTGCAACAACCGCTCTGAGTGCGGCACCAACACCACGGCTCGCTTGAACACACTTTCAGCGACGGCAGCAACAGCGGGCTCAGCCAGCACCACCGCCTGCTCTGACACCCCACTCTGGAACCACTGTGAGGTCACCGGGTTGAGGTCCACCACCAGCAGACCATTGGCCTGCGCAGGTACAGCATCGGCAGCAGTTGCCATGGACCGCAAACCGGCCACACAGGGGCGATCTGCGTCCCCCGTGACCACCAGGGTGTCCTGCAACCCGTCTGGGGTGAATTCGGGCACGATCCGCTTGGCCGCAAAACCAGCTTGCGCCAGCGCCGTCAAGGCACTTTGGAGCCAAACCTTGTCGCAAACGGCCACCCAGACCAGCGCACTGGAGGTGGCCTGAGGTTGCAGCGCGAAGTGCAGTTGCGCAGGATCGTCCAACAACTGGTCTTCCAGCAAACCATCCAGAATGCTGCGCAAGCGCACGCTGGCACGCTCGCCGCCAAAAGCCCGTGGCACGCTGCCCTCGGGCAGCTTGACTTGATGCCAAGACAAGGCCAGCGCAGGCACCAGCGCCACCACCTCGTCAGCGCCTTGTGGCAACAAAGCCAGGGGCGCACTGGCATGGGAACCCACCGCCAGACCATCGGCGCTGAGCACGTGGTCATACGCGGTGCTCGGATCCGAGCCGGTCAAGGGTAAAGAGATGAGGAGAGTGGTCATGGTGTCAACAGCTTTTCATTGTAGAGGAGCAACCGGGGTCGTCAGCACTTCCTTTGCGCGGCTCAAAACCGTGACCACCGAGCCATCACGTCGCAACACGGAACGTTCCTGCAGCGTGTTCTGTCCCAGACGAAGTTGCCCCACCACGCCAAAATACCGCGAAAACACTGAATGCTCAGCCGGATCAAAATGGAGGCTGGAATTCACTGTGACTCGCTGCGCATCCGCTAGGCTGCCAAACGGCTTGACAGAGCGCAACTGCACCAACTGACGTGCCTGAGCAAGGTCCAAGCCCGGCAACACCGCCATCAAGACTTCGGGCGGCGCCGTGTTCAGGTTGACGGGTGTGCGTTCGGGGAGCAAGGTCACACACGGGTCGATGGTTTGCAAGGTCGCCGCAGACAGCCCCAACCACGCCAGATCCGCAACCCGTTTGGGCACAAGCGGCACGGGGGCATCAGAATTGGACGAGGCGGCAATGGAATTGGCTTGCAAAAGGCTTTGCGCCAGGACATCAAGCTCCGCCTTCGGTAGGTTGAGCAGATTGAACAGGCGACCCCATGCCGCCAGACTGGACTCATTCAGTTTGCCACCGCCCACCAGGTTGGCAACATTGAGCCTGGCTTGCAAGTCCTGAATACCGCCCGAAAGAAAAGCTTCTTGGTCAGGGTCGCTGTCGTCTGACACCAAGGCTTCGCCGTGGTCAGCCGCCAAAAAAGTGGACAAACGCGCCGGTGCCAACGGCACGGCCCAAGCCTCTGACAGATTGTCGTTGTCGTGTGAGTCTTCACGCAGGATCAAACGTGCCCAATCGAGCGCGCCCGTCAATATCCATGCCGACTGCACGCGGGTGCGCTGGGCAGACTCAACCTCGACGGCACGCCACTGTTGCCACATCATGGCAGAGGCCATCGTGGCCACCAGCACCACCACCAGCATGGCCATCAAAATCGCCGCACCGCCCTGCGCCAAGCGCCGGGGAGATCTTGCCATGCCACAAAACCCGGTCATTTGCTTGCCCCGACCACCGGGCGCACCCAGTCACGTGTCAACGTCCCGCTGATGGCTTGACCGGCGCTCAGGTTCAGCACCAGACGAACCCCATCCGGCGTGGTGGCAGCAACAGAGGGCGCTGGCGTGACCGGTGTACCGCCCAGCCCAGAGGTGCCTTGCGAAGCGCCTTCACTGGACTGTGGATGGCTCCAGGCGTTCTCGCGGTAGTAATAAATTTGCCAGGCATCCAGCGGCACGGTGCG
>CAIOAQ010000503.1 GCA_903856025.1 uncultured beta proteobacterium | reverse complement strand
GCTGCCCCACCACGGTCGATACGTACCTTGCCCAGCAGCCTTGAATCGCTTCTGGACGACAACCGCTACCCGATACCCGTGCGGCACCTTCGTCGACTCTATCCGGACCCAATCCTTGGTACGGCCCAATGGGGTGAAGTACGCGTGGGCGAGCGCATCGCTGGTGTCTATAGCCTGTCGGAGGCAACACCTGTCAAGCAGGCGGGTTTTCCACCCGGATACGACAATTTTGAGGGCAAGTCGCAGTACAAGGAATGGGTATTTTCATTTGTCGGTGTGGGTATGCCTCCAGCCTCGGTTGGCAAGGCGCTTGACAGCCCTCTTTCTTCCCCACCTTCCGTCCTGAGGAATAAGCCATGACCATCCGACTGTTTCTACTTGACGACAACACACTGTTTCGGAAAGGGGTTGGGGCACTGTTGTCACAACAGTCCGATTTTTCGGTGATCGACGATGCTGAAAGTGGCAAAGAGGCCATGCAGATTCTGGCCGGCATTGAACCTGACGTGATTGTGATGGACATCAGGCTGTCTGGCAGCAACGCGCTTGACGTGGCCGCACAGATGAAGCGACGCCTGCCTCAAGTCAAACTCGTGATGCTGACCGCATCCAGGACGGAAGAATACGTACGCGCCGCATTGCGCATGGGCATTGATGGTTATGTGCTCAAGGATGCCAGCCTGGAGGAGCTATTTATCGCTATTCGCAGCGTAGCCAAAGGTAAAAAATACCTCAGCCCGGATGTTTCCGGCCATGTTGTCGAAAGCTTTCTACACCCGGAACTTGCCCATGGAAAGGCATCACAACTCGACCTGCTGACCAATCGCGAGCGGGCTATTCTTCAGTTGATCGCCGAAGGAAAAACGAACCGCAGTGCGGCTGAATTTTTGTGTGTGAGTCCAAAAACAGTGGAAAAACACCGTGCAAGCCTGATGCAAAAATTAGGTTTGCGCAATGCCACTGAAATGATGCTGGTTGCCATGGAAATGGGTTTGATTGAGCGGCCCACATCGTTCTCGCGTGTCATCAGCGGTAACGCACTGGCGGATATGCTCTGAGGCAAAATTTCAGTAGGCGTTACGGAACAATCCAACCAGAGAGTGGCCTGATCTTTTTCCTCCCCCGTTGGTTAAAAACTGGACCAGTTCTTCGCCTCAAAGTTTAGTCCTGGCACAAACCGACGTTGCTATACGAGGTTGGTATCGGCATTTGACCCACCACGTGTTCAATGCATTCGGCTGTTAATGAGTGTGTGGAACTGCATCGGACTTTAATAACACTATGAAAAATAAGTTATTGACGCTGTGCCGTGCCATCAAAAATTGAACTTGTACGATGCTGTAAACGTGTTTACATTTTGTAACAGTTGGGATGCGTGGCAAATCTTTTTTCAGGAGGGTGACATGCGCTTGATACTGGTTGAGGATGATGAGATGCTGGTACGGCGGAAAAACCAGGTCTTGACCCGCGCACAAATTGAGGAGGCGTTGTACAGTTGGGGCGAGGAAGTGGAAAGCAATGCGATAGAGGTCTCTGTGCACATGCTGCGACGGAAAATTTCCACGGATCTGATTCACACTATGCGGGGAGTTGGTTACCAGTTGGCACCAGCTCGAGTGTATGCCTGAAGTTGTATTGGTCAGGTCGGTGCAGCGCAGAGTGGCGCTGGTGTCCGGGTTGGTAGCGAGCGCAGCGGTGATATTTGGTGTCATCGGCATGGAATTTGTTGAGGGCATCGAGCACGAACGAATGCTGGACGGCCGCCTGAAACAATTGGCTGGCACCATTCTCAAGTTTGTGGATGACGCGCCGGGCAAGGTGCCAATGCTTACAGTTGAACCCAGAATAGAGCAGGATGCTTCGGCAACTGACCCATCTATTTACAGTTATCAGGTTTGGTTGACATCGGGGGAGCTTTTGTTGCAAAGCCCTGGCACTTCGAATGAGCAACCGCTGACCAAACTTAACAAGTTCGGATTTGACTCGATTTACCTGAACGGAGAGTTGAACCGGGTTTTTACGCAATTGTCGCCCAGCGGATCGGTCGTGATACAGGTGGCAGAGCCCATCAAGGAACGCAGTGACGATATCCGGATCACCATCTGGCTGTATCTGGTCACACTGGTGTTGCCGTTTGGGTTTTCAATGGCCGCGACGTGGTTTCTGTTGCGCAGATCGTTTCGTACCCTTGATACCTTGGTCGAGCGCATGCGCCAGCATCATTTGCTGGATGCTGGGCCTGTGAACATCGGAGAATCTTCTAAGGAGCTCGCCCCGGTCGTTCAAGCAGTTAACTCGCTTTTCCAAAGAACCGGACAGGCCTTCAAGATGGAGCAGAGATTCACCTCTATGGCCGCGCATGAGCTGCGAACACCATGGGCTGGCATTCGAGCGCAAGCTCAAATCGCTTGCAACTCTCAAACTCAAGAGGAGATGCAAAAGGCACTGCACGGTATTGTCCGCGGGATAGACCGCGCCTCCCATGTCTTTGACCAGCTGTTGGATTTGACGAGGGTCGAGGGTTTGCGCAATGACATTGCCTCGAGCTTTCAGCGTGTGCAGTTGTCCATGGTTTACCAGGAAGTGTTGGAGGACCTTGGCAGCAAAGCGGCTGAAAAGAGAATCTCAATGACAGCCCAGATTCCGGAGGAAAACATACAAGGCTTGGACCTGGCCATCTATCTTTTGCTTCGAAATTTGATCTCAAATGCGATTCTCTATACGCCTGAAGAAGGTCAAATCGAGGTCAGTGTGCAGCGCAATGGCGAAGACGTCATTCTTAATGTTGACGATTCCGGCAAAGGCATACCAACGGATGCCCGCAGCAAAGCCTTTGAACGTTTTAATCGTCTCGGGCAACAAGGTACTGATGGTGTCGGACTTGGTCTTTCCATCGTGGCGCAGATCGTGGAGTTGCACCATGCGGAGATTCAACTCCTGGACTCCCCCCTGGGGGGCTTGCGGGTACAGGTGGTTTTTAAATCACCTTGCATCTAATGGCAGCCCGTCTGACGCAACGCAAAGGCGAGGCAACGAAGGGATGATTTCTAAAAGAAATCACATGCGCCCTAACGCCTGAACCTTCCAGGCCAGCCAGAGCTTGCGCAACGGGGTCAGGGCGATACGCTGGTGAAGCACCGCAAAGTTTTCTGATTCAATTTCACGCAACAGGGCGCGGTAAATGCTGGCCATCATCAGACCAGGCTTTTGGGTGCGCCGGTCCACTGCTGGCAGCAATGCCAGTGCTTGGTCGTACAAACCCTGGGCGCGCTCGGCCTGAAAGCGCATCAAGGCGCTGAAACGGTCGGAATATTGGCTGTTCAATATCTCCTGCGCCGGTACTTCAAATTGCTTAAGGTCACTCATGGGCAGGTAAATGCGGCCACGACGGGCATCTTCACCCACGTCACGAATGATGTTCGTGAGTTGCAGGGCCTGCCCCAGCGCGTGGGCATAGGCGGTTGTCTGTTCACTGGTTTGGCCAAAAATGCGTGCAGCGACTTCCCCCACCTCGCCGGCCACCAAATGACAATAACGTTGCAAACCGGGGTAGTCCAGATAACGGGTTTGATTCAGGTCCATTTGGCAGCCGTTGATCACGGCTTGCAGGTGGCGCTGCTCGATCTGGAATGCGGTTGCAAGGGGCATCAGCGCCTGCAGCACGGGGTGGCTGGGCGTGCCATTGAACGCCTGTGCCACTTCGGTGCGCCACCATTGCAGCTTGGTAGCCGCGACGCCGGGGTCCACCATGTCGTCCACCACATCGTCGACCTCGCGACAAAACGCATAAAACGCGGTGATGGCGGCGCGTCTTTCAGGTGGTAAGAACAGAAATGCGTAATAGAAGCTGCTGCCTGAGGCCGCCGCCTTTTGTTGAACGTAATCTTGCGGACTCATAAGTGCTTGGATGCAGCGTGCGGTTTGCCAACACGGGAGGTGTGTGCGTCAAGCGCGCTGTGGCGCAGGCGGCTGGGCTCCAGCGCCCCGGCCGAATCCAGAATGGGGTAGGCGATGGAGGAAATGTGCGAGTTGATGCGCTTGAGGTCACTGATCAGGTCCAGGTGCAGCGAACTGGTCTCGATGCTTTGAAGGGTGTTGTCCGACAGCCGGTTCAGGTGGTTGGCTGCGTAGGCCAGCTCCATGTCGCGAAAGCGGGTTTTTTCTTCCAGAAGTTTGCGGGCGTCAGCCAGGTTTCCGTTCAAAAACACGCTCATGCCCAAGCGCAGGTTGTCCACCAGATGACCATGCAACTGGGTGATCTCGAGCATGCCAGCGTCTGAAAATTCGCGGCCCGCCCTGATTTTTTTCTTCTCGATGTCACCCAGCACGCGCTCGATGATGTCGCCAATCTGCTCCATGTTGATGGTGAAACTGATGATCTCGGCCCAGCGGTGGCCTTCTTTTTCGCTCAGGGATTCACGCGAAATTTTGGTCAGGTAGTACTTGATGTCAGAGTACAACTCGTCCACCGTGTCATCCATTTTTTGCAGCGCTTGGGCCAGAGGCTCATCGTTGTTTTTAATCACATCCACCACGCCGCGAAGCATGGTTTCCACGATGTCGGACTGGTGCATCGACTCGCGCACCGCGCACGACAGCGCCACCGAGGGCGTGGCCAGCGCCGAAGGGTCCAGGTGCCGCTGGCGACCATTGATATTGGTTCTGACCGGAATGGGTAGCCAGTAGTTCACCAACCGTGAGACCCAGGTGGTCAGTCCGATGAAAATGAAACCGACCATGGTGTTGAACACCAGATGGAACAGCACCACGACGGTGGCGACTTCGGTCAATGCGTGCGGTACATGGCGCAGCCACAGACTGGTCAGAGGGGCCATGATGGCCACCCCCAGCACCTTGAAGATCAGGTTGCCCAAAGGCACCTGACGTGCCTCAACCGGTTGGCCCAGTGTGGTCAGAACGGCCAGCAGTCCGCTGCCCAGGTTGGCACCCAGCACCAGACCCAGCGCCACATCGACCTGCACCACCTGAGTAGCAGCCAGCGTGGCGGTGAGCAGCACAATGGCCAGGCTCGAATAGCTCAGCACCGACAACACTGCGCCCAGGGTGATTTCCAGCATGCGGTCACTGCCAAGCGATGCCAGCAGCATCCGCACCGCTTCAGCCTGGGTGAGTTCGGTCGCAGAGACGCGCACCAGGCTCAGTGCCAGCAACATCAAGCCCAACCCAATGAAGATGCGACCGACATAACCCGCGTTGGTGGACTGGCGGGAAATGAACAGCACCACCCCAAAGAAGATGAACAAGGGTGACAGCCAGGACAGGTCACGCGAGAACACCAGCGCCATCAGGCTGGTGCCCATGTCGGCACCCAACATCACCGCCAATGCCGCAGGCAGCGCCATCAACCCTTGCGCAACGAACGCCGAAATGATGAGGGCCGTGGCGGTGCTGGACTGCAGCAGTGCCGTGACGCCGATGCCCGACAACATCGCCTTGAACCGGTTGTTTACACTTTGCGCCAGAACTTTGCGCAGGTTGGCTCCCAGCACGCGCAGGGTGTCTTTTCGCACCAGATGCGTGCCCCACACCAGCAGGGCAATGGCGGCTAACAGGTTCAGCAGATGGGTCAAAGCGATCCTTGGGGCTCAGGTGGTTTGAATCAGCGGCCGCGCCGCACGCGCAGCAACTCGTCGAGGATCAGACAGGCCGCGCCGACGGTGATGGCGCTGTCAGCCACATTGAAGGCAGGAAAGTGCCAGCTGTGCCAGTGGAAATCCAGAAAATCGACCACGTAGCCGTAGAGCACACGGTCAATCACGTTGCCGATGGCACCACCCAGCACACAGGCCAACGCAAACCCAAACAGGCGTTGGCCGGCGTGGGATTTCAGCATCCAGATAATCACGCCTGCCGCAACGAAGCCCAAGCCCGTAAAAAACCAGCGT
>CAIOAQ010000502.1 GCA_903856025.1 uncultured beta proteobacterium | reverse complement strand
TGGTTGCGGCGGCATTATTTGATCGTGGCCACTATGAGCTGATCCGCATTGCTGATCCACTGGGTAAAACCATCGTTGAACGTATGGCTCCGCATGGTGAGTTGGGCGCACCAGACTGGTTTGTACGTTTGCTGCCCATACATGGCCAGCCTGGGCAGGCGCAAATCAGCAGTGGGTGGAAGCAATTTGGCACAGTGACGCTCGTAAGCCAAAGTCGATTTGCCTATGAGGCTCTGTGGAACAGTGCTAGCCAAATGGTGTCGGCACTGGTCATGGCAGGGATGATCGGCGGATATTTGGGCACACTGATATTGCGCCGCTTGCGCGGACCGCTTGATGCGGTGATTGGCCAGGCGCGTGCCATCACTCAAAGGCGTTTTGTCACAATTGATGAACCTTCTGTTCCAGAACTCAAGCAATTGGCCGTGGCTATGAATGCCACCGTCGGACGGCTCAAGTCCATGTTTGAAGAGGAGGCCGTACGACTTGAAGAAGTTCGGCGCGAAGCCAACTTTGATCCCCTGACGGGGTTGTGCAATCGGCACTACTTCTTTGAACGCTTACGACAGGCCCTTGAGGCAGATGATGCCCAAGGGGGGGCATTGATACTGGTGCGCCTGGCCGATCTTGCTGGTGTGAACCAGAGGTTGGGTCGTGAGGCTGCAGACGAGTTCCTGCGTAACGTCGGCCAAGTGATGGAGCAATGCGCTAAACAGTTCGGTCATGGTGTGGCGGCACGGTTGAACGGGGCTGATTTTGCGCTCATGCTGACACTGGATCACGATGCACGGGATAGTGCCGACGCGTTGCTCAGAGCCTTGATTCAAACGGCGACGCCCTACGTCGACCAGGATGCGGTGGCATCGATTGGTGTGGGCGAGTTTGAAACCGGGACGCGGATGACCGATTTGCTTGCGCGCGTAGACGCTGCATTGGCGGCAGCACAAAGTCAACAAACAAATGCGGTGTGTGAGGCGGTAGCGGTTGCGCAGGGCGATATGCCCCGATCAGCCGAGCAATGGGCGGCAATGATAAAGCGTGCTTTGCAGCACGGTTGGGTGAGATTGATCGCGTTTCCTGTCATCGAACTCTCGGGTCAGCTTTCGCACCGGGAATGTCCACTTCGGCTGATGTTTGATGAACAGGGCGAATGGTTGCCGGCTGGTCGCTTTTTGCCTATTGCTGAGCGACTCAAACTCACCTCGGAGATTGATTTAGCAGCTATTTCATTGGGTTTGCAGGAGCTCAAGGCCAACCGTGAATTGCCAGGTTTGGCCATAAACCTGTCGGCTGCGTCGATAGAGGATACGCATTTCAGAGGACGTTTGCTTGGGCTGCTGGACACCGAGCCTGCGCTTGCGCCTCGATTGTGGATAGAAGTAGCGGAAGCCGGTGCGTTAAAGCATCTTTCAGAATTTCGCGAATTGTGTTTGGCTCTCAATGCGCGTGGTTGCCGCACTGGGTTGGAGCACTTTGGGCATCAATTCAGTCAAATTGGGCGATTGCACGATATTGGACTTGATTACCTGAAAATTGATTCCAGCTTTATCCGTGGTATCGAAAGCAATGCCGGTAACGCTGCATTCTTAAAGGGCTTGTGTGGCATCGCGCACAGCATCGGGCTGCAGGTGCTGGCCGAGGGCGTGGCGACGCAGGCCGAGTTGAGCGCTTTGGCTGGTCTTGGCTTTGATGGCGCCACTGGCCCGGCGATTCAAGAGTCAAATTATCAGTGACTATGTGGGATCGGATGGGTTAACCTCAATCGGCGATTAGTTTGCCTTTGGTTAGCAAATCCTGAATGATTTGCTGGTCTGTGCTAAAACCAGCCGTTAGGTCAATATGCTGCAGCAGAATGGTTTGATCCACGCCCGCTGCATGTGATTGAACGTTGACAGTCGTAGTGGTGGTTGCTGCGTCGTAGCTGAAGTGCAAGTAATTCGCCAGATTTCCCGCGTTGGTGCCAGTGTGAACTTCGCCAACCAGAAGGTCACGAAGATCGAGGATATCGCCGCCACTGGCTGGTAGCGCAGCGTTGAAGTCAGTGACCGTGTCATGCGCGGGAGTCGTTGTCGTGCCATGATCGTTGAGTGTCCAGCGGAAAGTATCGGATCCCAAACCACCGGTCATCGTGTCGTCGCCTGCACCAGCAATAATGACATCGTTTCCGCTCGTTCCGACAATGGTGTCATTGCCCGCGCCGCCCATGGCCCGTGCCACATCAAGAGTCAAGGTGCCTGTTGCGGTGTCGCCGTCCTTGTCGATCAGTTGTGCGGCGATGGTTTCTGAATACGGGTTCGAAACGTTCAGTGTCGTTGGCGCGTTATAGGAGTAGGCCCCGCCATCCATGCCAATGGTAAAAGTGCCGCCATGGGAGGTGTGGACGGTCAGCGAATGCGTGGTTGAATCCCATGTTGAGGTGGTTCCATTGACTGCGCTAATGCTGTGCGTGGTGGTGTCGTAGTTGTACTGAATGCCATCTATGCTCACATATTGGACATATCCGCCATCCGCTCCTAGGCCTGAACCGCTGGCGACAAGCGCGCCATTGAGGAAGCCGCCCGTAATCGGCGTGATAGGGACGGTCGATTGCAGTTGAGACGTCAGTTGACTCCAGTTTGTGACTACTACGCCAGTCGTGTTCGTACTGCTGCTACCGTTGTAGGCAATGGGGTCAATATAGTACTGACTGTTGTGAGTGAGACCGTCGTATGAACTGGTACTGTTATAGGGGCCACCCATGCCGAATGCGTAGGAGTTGATATTGTTGGTTGTTAGGAAACTCGTCCAGTTGCTCTCTTCGGTGGTTTGAATGCCGGTATCAGTCCCGGACTGATTGCTGCCAGAGCCATTGGTCGTGCCGGACAGGGTTGATGTGCTGCCCGCGCCATAGGTTGGTAGACCGTCAGTAAGGAAATACGAAACATTTTGTGCTCCGATGATCTTTCCCGTGTTTGTCGTAAATGCGGTCTCGGCCGTCGATAGGGCCGCGTCGTAGTTGGTGCCCCCGACCGCTGTCAGGGATGCGAGGTAGGTTTTTGCGCTCGCAATCGTCTCCCAATTTATGCCATGAGCCGCGGAAGTGTCGCTGAAGGTAACCAAACGAACTGCCACATTGCCCATTCCTGCGTAAGAATCCAGCAGCGTACCAATGGCTTGCACCGCGGCGGCCATTCGCGTCATGGTTGTCCCGTTCACGACAGCATCGTTTGTGGCCATACTGCCAGAAATGTCCAGCACGATCATGACGTTGGTGCTCTGCGGGGGCAATACGACTGCTTGGTGCGGTGAATTTAGGATGGGTACGCTGTCTTCGACATTAATAGTCAAGTTGCTGAGTGTTGTGGTAATCCCGTCGGATACATTTACGCCGACATTTACTGCGAGGATGTTTGCTCCGGCCGCGGCCGCATGATCGACCGGACCCGACAGAGTGACAGTATATGCACCCGTATTTGTCATGTGAACGCGAAGCACCTCTGAGCCATTGGCTGAGCCCACCAAGTCAGATCCTGAAGCGCCGCCTGACCATGTCACCGCCTGACCGCCTGAAGTGACACCAGCAGGCGCAGACAAGGAAATGCTGAATGTGCTGTTGTCTGGATCGGTAACGGTGAGATTGCCGGTCGCCACGTGCTGCTGTGGAAATGTGTCGCCGCTCGCCGCCGGTAGGCCTCCGGGAAGTAGATTCTCGGAGACAAACGCCGCTGGCACATTGGCTACTGGGGCGTCATTGGCACCATTAATGGTGATGGTGAGCGTGGCGGTATCGGTGAGGCTGCCGTCAGAGGTGGTGTAGTTGAAGGTGTCGGTAAGTGTGCCTCCAACGTTCAGGGCTTGCACCGCAGCATCGGCTTCGTTGATGGCGTAGCTGTAAGTGCCGTTGCTGGCGAGGGTCAGGGTGCCGTGTGCACCCACTAAAGCGCTACCCAGCGTGCCTGCAGTGCCTGATCCTTCAACTGCGCCTGTGCGGATCGCAGAGACTGTGAGGCTGGCCGTGGTGTTGTCCACGTCGGTGTCGTTGGTGAGGACGTTGCCGCTGGCATTGCTGCCCCCGCTGGCATTGGCCACGCCGCCCTTCTCGGTGGCGCTGGCGATGTCGTTCACACCGATAGGTGCGTCATCGCTACCATTGATGGTGACGGTCACAAGCTTGGCTGTGCCGTCAGCGCTGGTCACACTGAAGGTGTCGATCAGCGTGTTGCCTGTATTGAGTGCTTCAACCGTGGCATTGCTGTTGTTCAGGGTGTAGGTCCACACGCCGCCTGCTGTCATGGTGTATGTACCGTAGCCGCCAATCGAGGCGCTGGCAGTGGAAACTGCTGTGAAGCTGTTGGCCGCGTTGTCTACGTCTGTATCGGTCAGCGTCCCAGTTGCGGTCGGAGTGTTCAATGTGGCGTTGAGCGTGCCGCCGGCTTCGATCACGGAGCCGGTGCTGGTGCCGCTGATGACAGCTGCATCGTTGGCACCGTTGATGGTCACGGTGACTGTTTGTGGCGTGCCGTCGGCTGTCAGCGCCGTGAAGGTGTCAGTCAGTGTGCCGCCCACATTGAGGGCCTGCACCGCTGCATTGGCATTGTTGAGCGAGTAAGTCCACAGGCCGCCTGCGGTCAAGGCATAGGTGCCGTAGCCACCAATCGAGGCAGCCCCGGCAGCGACTGCCGTGAAGCTGTTTGCGGTGTTGTCGACATCGGTGTCGGTCAGCGTGCCGCTGGCCGTTGGCGTGCCCACAATGGCGTTGGCCACGCCGCTGGCTTCGATCACAGAGCCAGCAATGGTGCCGCTGATGACAGCCGCGTCATTGGCACCATTAATGGTGATGGTGAGCGTGGCGGTATCGGTGAGGCTGCCGTCAGAGGTGGTGTAGTTGAAGGTGTCGGTAAGTGTGCCTCCAACGTTCAGGGCTTGCACCGCAG
>CAIOAQ010000501.1 GCA_903856025.1 uncultured beta proteobacterium | reverse complement strand
GTTTCAGAAATTCGCTCAATGCGGGCCTGTCCGATTTTTTGCCCTTTGGCAAAAAGCCGTGTACCTACCACTAGGTAAGGCACACCATCGCGCACCAGCACCGTCACCGCGCCCGGCTGAATAGCCGCAGGTTTGTTGGTGTCGCCTTGCGCAGACGTGCCCACTGCCGCAGGTGGTAAAGTGGGGTCTCTCTGGCTTTGCGCCTGCAAAGGCGTGGCCATGCCAAGCACAAGCGTGAGGCCAATGAGTTGACCTGTTTGCCACACACGCAACGAGCCACTCATCGGACCACCTCCGTCAACAGAAACAACTGCAGGGTCAACTCTGGCGTGCCGTGTTCGCTTTTAAGTGTCATGGCACCCCAACGGACATGCGGCAAGTCCGCTTCAAGCGTGCTGACAAAACGGTTCAAATCCGGGTAGCTGCCAGCCACCGTGATAGCGACACCTTGACGGGTCAACCCCTCAGGCAAGCCCCCCGATTTGACACTGCCCGGCCCGGCTACTTCGGGCGCTAAAACGGACGTTTTAACCAGCGTCAGCCCCTGATGGCGCCGCAACAAATGCGTCAACGCTTGCACCAGTGGCGTGCCCTGCGCGGGCGGCAGCAGCTCGCGAATCCCTACATTGGTCTGGTCCAACTGTGCCGCCAAGCCATGCAGCTCCTGATTTACCGAAACCGGTACCTCATTTGCCTTGACCGTTGCCTTGACCAGGTCACGCATGCGCTGCAGCTCAGCGCCTTGCTTGTCCAGTCGCACGGTCAATTGCTTGTGTGCCGTCTGCGCCGGAGAAAGCCACAAAGCATCAAAAAGTGCGGCACTGCACAACACAGCCGACAAAAATAGAAACAGGCGCTCGCGCACACTGAAGGCATCCAGCCGGGTAACGAGGCTCTGCCAAAACTTCATCATGGCTTGCTCCCCGCCAACGCCACCGGGAAGGCCATGCTGCTTAGCAAGGAAAAAGACCACATGGCGGGCCTAGAACCCTGAGCAACCGGAGGCGCCGTGGACGTGCCAGTTGACACCGCAACTGGCAACGCCGAGTCTGGTCTGGCCTGATCAACCTTGACGGTGCTCAATGCCTGTCCTTTCAACAAAGGGCTTTCCGCCAGACGATTCACCCAAGTGGTCAACACGGCAGGGTCCAACGTAAACCCGGCAACCTCCAGCGAACGCTCGTCAGCGGTGATTTGTGTCACCCAGGCCTCAGCTGGAATGGTTTTAGCCACCAGTTGCAAGCGAGCCGCTTGACCGAATCCCGACTGAAAGTGGCCCTGCTGCAAGGCTTGCAGCACCACTTCGCGTTGTCCAAGCTCGGCTCGCCGACTCGCCAATGTTTTTTCTGCGGATGTTTGTGCCGTATCCGTACCTGCCTGATTTTTTGTCAGCGCAGCACGTAAACCTTCAAGCTCAGTACTTTGTGTCGACAACGTGACGGTGAGGCTGGCACTGGCCTGGTTCAAACTCCAGACCAATGCAGCGCCAATAGCACCCCCTAGCACCACCAAAATGCACCATGCCTGTAACAACGCCAACCCGGTGAAAGGGGTCTTCTGCTTGCGCAAAATAGGTAAACAGAGATTAACTTGTTGAGCCATGGTGAAAAAGCGTCAGCACACTTGCGTGTTAAGACGTGCTGCCCTCCATACGCAAGAAAATACCTAACAGCGGCAAACAAACCGACTGATGATCAGGCGGTTCTGCATCAAAACCAGCAAACAATGCACCCACTTCCAGTGGCATGACCTTCTGCCCCAGTTGCTGCGTCAGCCATTGGGCCAACTCTGCAGAGCGTTCCCCGGCAAACACCCGCAAACCACTCAATGGCAAACTTGACCAAGTGCGGTCCCACACATCCAGTGAGCGCTGCACTTCCACCAAAAGACGCTGCGCCTGATCTTCCTCGACGTGAGACGTTTCATCTTTTCCAGACAAGGACGCGGTCCCCACAGAAAAATCTTCTCCCAGCGAAAGATCCCCCGATCCATAGGACGGCACATACTCTTCCACCGGGGTGAACCCATCCACTGGCGCAGACACCGTCACGCCCTGCCCCCAAACGCCAGCCAGAAAGCCTTCTGGCACATCAAACCGGCGGGTATAAAAAAGTTCCTCATTGGCGCAAATGGTCAACAAAGCCTGCTGCCCTGGCACCAACACCAACGCGGCATTCGCTCGATCAGACGAATCCGTCTGCTTGGCCAACACAGATTGCAGGTTGCGCTGAGCCATCTCTTGAACGTCGATG
>CAIOAQ010000500.1 GCA_903856025.1 uncultured beta proteobacterium | reverse complement strand
TGCCGGTGATCTGGCCAAAACCCAGTGGGGCCATGAAGTCATGGATGGCATCTACTCCAAGTTCGTTGGCGAGCGAATAAAAGTAGGCGTTGCTGGACTCCACAATGGCGCGGTGCATGTCCATGACACCCCCTTTTTCATTCTCAGGACTGCCAAAGCGGTGGCCGCCAAACATGAAAAATCCGGGGTCATTGATCAGGGTGCTGGCCGCACGCTTGCCGGTGGTCAGTGCGGCCAGCGCCATGAACGGCTTGTAGGTGGAGCCGGTGGGGTAGGTGCCGCGCAGCGCTCGATTGAGCAGGGGTTTGTCGATGGACTCGTTGAGCAGTTGCCAGTTTTCCTGGTCGATGCCTTCCACAAACAGGTTCGGATCGAACGTGGGTTTGCTCACAAAAGCCAACACCTCGCCAGACTTCGGATCCAAAGCAACCATCGCACCACGGCGCGCACCGTACATGTCCTCAATCAACTTTTGCAGCTTGATGTCTATCGACAGCTTGACCGTATCGCCCGGCGTGGAGGGCTGGCTGCTCAAGCGCCGGGTCGCGCGCCCACCGGCCGAGGTTTCCATGGCGTCCACGCCGGTGGTGCCATGAAGTTTGGACTCGTAACTTTGTTCGATGCCGAGCTTGCCGATGTATTCGGTGCCACGGTAATTGTCAGAATCGTCGGAGTCGTCCAACGTTTCTTTCTCGGCCGTGTTGATGCGCCCGATGTAGCCGATCACGTGGCTGGCCAGTTCGCCGTAGGGGTAGTTGCGAAACAGGCGTGCCTTGATGTCCACACCCGGAAATCGGTAGCGCTGCGCCGCAAAACGTGCCACTTCTGCATCGGTGAGGCGACTGCGCAAGGGGATGGACTCAAAACTCTTGCCTTCTTCACGCAACTTTTTAAAACGCCTGCGATCCCTGGGGGTGATGTCCAGGACCTTGGCCAGGTCGTCCATGGTTTGCTCCAGATCGGGCACCTTGGACGGCGTCACCTCCAGTGTGTACGCCGAGTAATTGCTGGCCAACACAATGCCGTTGCGATCGAGTATCAAGCCTCGGTTGGGGACGATGGGCACCACCGCAGTCCGGTTATTTTCGGCTTGAGCCAGCAAATCGTCATGACGAACCACCTGCAGATAGAACAGACGTGCCCCAACCAGTCCAAAACAGACCACCACAACGATGGTGGCCACCAGCACGCGCAAGCGAAAGCGCGCCAGCTCCAGTTGAACATTGCGGAAAATCGTCATGACAGCGCGGCACCCACGGTCAAGTGATTCAACATAGCCTCATAACGGCCGGTTGGCGTCAGGGTTGGGTGAGCGCAATTGCGGCCAAAGCAAGAGCACACTGACCACCGGCCAGAGAAGCGCCTCAAGAAAGGGGGCCAACATCGCCAGCCAGCCCGGCGTGTGATCGCCAGAAATCACGCGCACCAGCAGTGCCAAAGCGTGTGCAACTATAAAAATGGGCAACACCTGGGCGGCTTGGGTTGGCACGTTGAACCACAGCACGCGGCGATGAATCGCAATCGCCATGAAACTCAACATGGCATAGGCCAGCGCATGCTGACCCAACAAGGCGCTTTGGTGTACATCCATTGCCAGGCCCAGCATAAAAGCGGCACCCACACCCACGCGCAAGGGCTGATGAATGGTCCAAAACACGAGCACCAGGGCCAACAGATCCGGCACCCAGGCCGCATTGCCCAACAAGCTCATGTTGAGCAGCATGTTGATGGCCAGCGCGGCCACCAGGCTGCTCCAAATGAACAGGGGTCGCACTGGCAACAACAACTGCTGACCGCGTGGCATGATCATCGCTTACCCCCTTTTTGCGCAGCGCCCACATCGGGCTTCACTTCGGGACGAGCTGCCATTTGTTCGACCACCGGCTGCAGCACCAGCACGTGCAAGCTGGCTCTGACTTTGGCCAAGGGATCGCACTGAATACGGGCGAAGGCGGAGTCCACACGGCGCTCGATGCGCGCCACCCGCGCCACCGGCAAGCCCGGTGGGTAAACGCCATCGACGCCGCTGGTGGTCAGTAGATCGCCGGTCACCATGTCCACATTGGTGTCCATAAAGCGCAACTCCATGGTGCCAGCCCCTGCACTGGACTCGCCAAACGCCAAGGCGCGCATGCCGGTACGAACATTCAGCACAGGAATGGCCTGGTTGCGATCGGTCGCCAGCGTGACCTCGCTGACCAAGGGATAAACGCGTGTGACTTGCCCCAAAATTCCGACTTCATCGAGCACGGGGGAACCGGGTGCCACCGCGGCCAACGACCCTTTGTCAATGATCACTTTGCGAGTAAAGGGGTCTGCAGCGTCGTACAACACCTGCGCTGCCAAGGCGGGCACATTGACGCGTTCACGCATACCCAGCAAAGCACGCAGGCGGACATTCTCGAGGGACAGTTGTTCAACCTGCAAGGCACGCTGGGACTGCAAGCCCAATTTGTACTGAGCGGCCGCTTCCTTGTTCTGCGAATCGCTGAGCGACTGAAAGTACTGTCCGGCACCCTGCGTCCAAACCAACGGCCGCATCATCACCCACTGCAACGGGTACAACCCCGTGGCCACCACGTTTCGCAGGGGTTGTGTGATGCGAAAACGCACATCTGCCACCATCAACAACACGGCCAGTGCGCTGAAAAAAACCAACTTGGACAGCGCCGACGGGCCCTGCCGAAAAAACGGTGGCGGCGCGCTGTCCAGCGTACCCAGTGCCATCGCTACGCGGTCCGTTTATTCGCTGGTAAAAATGGAACCCAGGCGTTCCACTTGGTCCAGTGCCATGCCACACCCGCGCACCACACAGGTCAGGGGATCTTCTGCGACCAAAACCGGCAAACCGGTTTCTTCGGACAACAAACGGTCCAGATCACGCAACAGCGCGCCACCACCTGTGAGCATCATGCCGCGATCGGCAATGTCGGCACCCAATTCAGGCGGTGTTTGCTCCAGTGCATTTTTGACCGCCGAGACGATGTTGTTGATCGGATCCGTCAGGGCTTCCAGAATTTCGTTGCTGGAAATGGTGAAACTGCGCGGTACGCCCTCCGAGAGGTTACGTCCACGCACCTCCATCTCGCGCACTTCACTGCCCGGAAACGCCGAACCGATGCTCTTCTTGATAGCTTCTGCAGTGGGTTCACCAATGAGCATGCCGTAATTGCGGCGAATGTAGTTGATGATGGCTTCGTCAAACTTGTCGCCGCCCACACGCACGCTGCCTTTGTAAACCATGCCGCCCAGCGAGATCACACCCACTTCGGTGGTGCCGCCCCCGATGTCCACTACCATGGAACCACTGGCTTCGCTCACGGGCAAACCGGCACCAATGGCTGCGGCCATCGGTTCTTCAATCAGGTACACGTCGCTGGCACCTGCACCCAATGCGCTTTCACGGATGGCGCGGCGCTCCACCTGGGTCGAACCACAAGGCACACAAATGATGATGCGCGGGCTGGGTCGGAAGATGGACCGCGGGTGCACCATTTTGATGAATTGCTTGAGCATTTGCTCTGTGACGGTGAAGTCAGCAATCACACCGTCTTTCATGGGACGAATGGCTTCAATATTGCCAGGCACCTTGCCCAGCATGGCTTTGGCTTCCTTGCCGACGGCCTGAATGGTCTTTTTCCCTTGCGGACCGCCTTCGTGGCGAATGGCGACTACAGAAGGCTCATCGAGCACAATCCCTTTGTCGCGCACATAAATCAGGGTATTGGCGGTGCCAAGGTCAATGGCGAGGTCAGTCGAAAAGTACTGACGAAATAATCCGAACATGGGTAAATCCTCATGGGCACACGCAGCCTTCGGCCAGCATGTCGCCCGTTAACGTGATCAAAAGGGTGCTTTTTTGACAAAAAACTACGCTGACGCGCACCTCTGCCTAAAGGCGGGATAATACCCTATAGCCTCTGCCGAACTGCCCTTCATGGGTCGTTTTGACCTTCATTTACACCCTGTTTCGATTGACTTTTCATGTCACTTTCAGCTTCTGATATCGACCGTCTGGCGCACCTGGCCCGCTTGGGCTTGACAGCCCAAGAGCGTGAACGCCTGCGCCCTCAGCTCAACGATTTTTTTGGCATTGTTGAAAAAATCAGCGCTGTGGACACCTCGGGCATCACACCGTTGGCACATCCGACCGACATCATGACGGACGTGGCATTGCGCCTGCGTGACGACCTGGCCAGCGAACCCAACCAGCGCGAGGCCAACCAGCGCAACGCGCCTGCTCTGGAGGACGGC
Organism: uncultured beta proteobacterium; assembly: GCA_903856025.1. Classification (GTDB taxonomy): domain Bacteria; phylum Pseudomonadota; class Gammaproteobacteria; order Burkholderiales; family Burkholderiaceae_C; genus Rhodoferax. Next base: position 11,798 of record CAIOAQ010000500.1, on the reverse strand, counting down.
TTGTTCCTGGTCCCCAGGGTGATTGAATAAACGCCACGGATCTTCATCATGACGCAAACTTCCAAAGATCTGCACGACTTGACAGTGGCTCAACTGGCCAAGCTGCTGGTCGAGCGCAAAGTCTCAGCGACTGAAACCGCACAACATTTTTTGACGCGCGCAAGCGTCCATCAGGACCTGGGTGCTTTTCTGGCTACCAACCCGGAAGTCACACTCCAGCAAGCGCGTGAGGCGGACAGCCGCCTGGCAGCAGGCACCGCAGGCGCGCTGGAAGGTGTGCCACTGGCCCACAAAGACATCTTCGTCACCAGCGGATTTGCCTGCACCGCGGGTTCCAAAATGCTCAAAGGCTACATGTCCCCGTTTGATGCCACCGTGGTAGCCAAACTGGGCGCGGGTATACCCAACCAATACCAGGGTGCTGGCATGGTGACCTTGGGAAAACTCAATTGCGACGAGTTTGCCATGGGTTCATCCAACGAAAACTCGGCTTTTGGCCCGGTCAAGAATCCCTGGGATACGACACGGGTGCCGGGTGGATCCTCTGGCGGCAGCGCGGCGGCTGTGGCTGCGCGCCTGACACCCGCAGCCACCGGCACCGACACCGGCGGCTCGATTCGGCAACCCGCCTCGTTTTGCGGCATCACCGGCATCAAACCAACCTATGGGCGTGCCTCACGCTACGGCATGGTGGCCTTTGCTTCCAGTCTGGATCAGGCCGGTCCTCTGGCACGCACCGCCGAAGACTGCGCCTTGCTGCTCTCCCACATGTGTGGTCCTGACCTCGACCGTGATTCCACCTCCCTGGATGTGCCGGTTGAAGATTTCACCAGGTCATTGAACCAGGATTTGGTCGACTTGCGTGTGGGAATACCTGTCGAATTTTTTGGCGACGGTTTGGCCGACGATGTCCGCGTTGCCGTGAATCAGGCGCTTAAAGAGCTGGAAAAACTGGGGGCCAAACTGGTCCCTATCTCGTTGCCGCGCACCGAGCAGTCCATTCCGGTGTACTACATCATTGCCCCAGCTGAAGCCTCCAGCAACTTGAGCCGATTTGACGGTGTCAAGTTCGGATTCAGGGCCGAGAACTACACCGACCTCAATGACATGTACTTGCAAACCCGTGCGCAGGGGTTTGGCGACGAGGTCAAGCGCCGCATCATGATTGGCACCTACGTGCTCTCCCACGGTTATTACGACGCGTATTACCTGCAAGCGCAAAAAATTCGCCGCATGATTGCCGACGATTTTCAACAAGCCTTCAAACAGTGTGATGTGATCGCCGGACCAGTTGCACCCACCGTGGCCTGGAAACTGGGCGGCCACAGCGACCCACTGGCGGATTACCTGGCAGACATCTTTACCCTGCCGGGCTCGCTGGCAGGTTTACCGGGTATGAGCGTCCCCGTGGGTTTTGGCGCTGGAAACATGCCCGTGGGCATGCAGTTGATTGGCAACTACCTGCAAGAAGCCCGGTTGCTCAATGTGGCGCACCGCTTGCAACAAGCCACCGACTGGCATAACGCCAAGCCACAGGGAGTCTGACCATGAACGCCGCTGTTCAAGAAAACAAAACCATGTCCAAACCACTGCTGGTGCAGGGTTACGAAGTTGTGATTGGCTTTGAAACCCATGCCCAACTCTCCACCCAGTCCAAAATTTTCAGCCGCGCATCCACGGCCTTTGGTGCCGAGCCCAATACCCAAGCCTGTGCGGTGGATTTGGCACTGCCCGGCACCTTACCGGTGATGAACAAGGGCGCAGTAGAGCGCGCCATTGAATTTGGCCTGGCGGTCGGCTCGCACATTGCCCCGCGCAGCATTTTTGCCCGTAAAAATTACTTTTACCCTGACCTGCCCAAGGGTTACCAGATCAGCCAGTTCGAGATTCCGGTGGTGCAGGGCGGGTCAGTAGAGTTTTACCTTGGTGACGAGAAAAAATCGGTCCGTCTGGTTCGCGCCCACCTGGAGGAAGATGCTGGTAAATCGCTGCACGAAAATTTCGTAGGTCAAACCGGCATCGACCTGAACCGCGCTGGCACGCCGCTCCTTGAAATTGTCACCGAGCCTGACATGCGCTCTACGGCAGAAGCCGTAGCCTACGCGAAGGAATTGCACAAAATCGTGACCTGGATCGGCATTTCAGACGGCAACATGCAAGAAGGGTCGTTCCGCTGTGATGCCAATGTGTCGGTGCGCAAACCCGGAGCCGAGTTGGGAACCCGTCGCGAGATCAAGAACCTCAACAGCTTCAAGTTCATGCAGCAAGCCATCGATTTTGAAATTCGATGGCAAATCGAGGAAATTGAAGACGGCCGCGCCATCCAACAGGCGACCGTGCTGTTCAACCCGGACACCGGTGAAACCCGTGCCATGCGCACCAAGGAAGATGCCGCCGACTACCGCTACTTTCCTGACCCGGACTTGCCGCCATTGGTGGTTGACCGCGCGTGGGTGGAACGTGTCCGCAGTGCCATGACTGAACTTCCCCGGGTCATGGCGGCACGCTTCGTCTCAGCCTATAGTTTGTCAGATTATGATGCTACAGCCCTTACGCAAAGCCGTGATATTGCTAGCTATTTTGAAGCAAGCACTCAAATTTGTGGCCAAGCAAAGTTGGTCGGCAACTGGATCATGGGGGAGATTTCGCGTCGCCTCAATGCGGTAGAAAGTGACATCAGCGCGTGCCCGATTACACCACCACAGTTGGCTCAGCTGGTGAACCGTATTCACGATGGCACTGTGTCAAATAACGCTGCACGCCAGGTTCTCGATGCGCTGTGGGCTGCACCTGACGGCTCGGTCGATGCCATCATCGAGGCCAAAGGTCTCAAGCAGATGAACGACACCGGGGCACTGGAAAAAATTGTTGATGCCGTGCTGGAAGCAAATCCCAGGAACGTTGCGGAATACAAGGCTGGCAATGCCAAAGCACTCAACGCGCTGGTGGGCCAGATCATGAAGGGCAGCCAAGGCAAAGCCAACCCGCAGCAGGTCAACGAATTACTTCAGCAAAAATTGGTTTGACGGCCTGCGGGGGCGGGCGTTGGCGCAAGTCAACGGTTCACCGGTGTAGCATTCATGCGCCACAAAGGCCGTAAACGTGTCAGTTCTTCGTCAAAACGGGCGTTGATACGGGCCACTTCAGCATCCCTTTCTGCCAAAAACCGGCCCTGCACCGCCAAAGCCTGGTTCACAGAATCAAGTTGTTGACGCAATTTTGTGGGTGCCTTACTGATGTCTTTTATATAAAACGCCAACTCGTCCTGCAGCTTGCTTCGCTCGTTAAGCAAATCTGAGGTTCTGCTCAACGCAGCCTGTTTGACCACCAAGACCTGATGCAGGGCTTCATCCCTTTCGCGCTGGTGCAATTCTTCGTTCGGATAGCGAACCAAAAGCGCACGGTCGCGTTTTTTTTCCTCTTCCAAACGCAAATTTTCTTTTAGCTGAGCCTTGCCTTGGGTTTCCAACTGCTCGCGTTCTTGTGCCGTTAAGGTCGGCCCCACTGTGTTCTTGACTGTGCCACTGGGATTGAGGATCTTTTGTTCTCGGTCGATGCACTCCGGAATCTTGCGGTCCGATGTCAACTTTCGTCCTTTGGCGTCGATGCAGGTATAGATTTCCCGAATCGGTTCTACCGTTTGCGCCGCTGAGTAAGTGCAAAGGACAACCAGCAACGATCCCACCGTCAGTGAAGAGGAGACGCCGGGCTGCATCACTGACATGGTGCATCCTCACTGACACCGTACTTTTCCCGATAAGCCTGCACCCGATCCTTTGCATCATCCAATCCAGCCACAGGTTGGTGCTCCAGATACTGCAACAAATCGCTCAGCTGGGCTATCGCACAAACCTCTAGGCCCAATCGTCGCCGAACATATTGCACAGCGCTGTAGCCCACATCCTGTCCACTTTCGGTGGCTTTTTCCTGTCGGTCCAGCGCAATCACCACCGCATGGGCTTTGGCACCTGCGGCCTGAATCAGTGCAATCGACTCGCGTGCGGCCGTACCGGCAGACATGACATCGTCCACGATCAACACTCGACCTTTGAGCGGTGCACCCACCAGCGTGCCACCTTCGCCGTGGTCTTTGGCTTCCTTGCGGTTATAGGCAAAGGGCACGCTTTGCCCAAGCCGTGCCAGTTCAACCGCCAACGCAGCCCCCAAGGGAATTCCTTTGTAAGCGGGGCCAAAAATCATGTCGAATTCAATACCGCTTGAAATCAAACGCTGCGCATAAAATTGCGCTAACCGGCCCAGTTTGGCACCATCGTCAAACAAGCCGGCATTGAAAAAATAGGGGCTTAGTCGCCCGGCTTTGGTCTTGAATTCACCAAACCGTAACACGCCACAATCGACTGCAAACTGCACAAAGTCCTGAGCCAGTGTGTCCTGGCGAGGTGCCGAGTTGGTTTGCAATTCACTACGCTCAGTCATGGGGATGTCCTTGTTCAAAATAACCAGTCTCAACCTCAATGGTATTCGCTCAGCCAGCAGCAAAGGTCTCCAAGCATGGATCGGCCAAAACCTGCCCGATTGTATTTGTGTGCAAGAAGTCAAAGCACAAGCAGAAGATGTGCAGGGTCGCTTTGAGCAACTGCATGAGTTAAATGGATATTTTCATTTTGCCCAAAAAAAAGGATATTCCGGCGTAGGTGTTTACACCCGTCATGAGCCGACCGATGTCAAAGTTGGATTTGGCGATGCGGCATTTGATGCAGAAGGACGCTACCTGGAATTGCGTTTTGACTCGGCTCGCAACAAGCGGTCCATCATCAGCTGCTACTTTCCCAGCGGCTCCTCGGGAGAAGATCGGCAGCAAGCCAAGTTCAGGTTTCTTGACCTGATCTACCCGCATTTGCAAGACCTGAAGGCCCAGCGTGACTTCATCCTTTGTGGAGATGTCAACATTGCCCACCGAGAAATCGACCTGAAGAACTGGAAGAGCAACCAAAAAAACTCGGGGTTTTTGCCCGAGGAGCGAGCCTGGATGACCAAGTTGCTCAGTGAAGGAGGACTGGTCGATGTGTACCGCAGCCTGCATCCCGAAACCGCGGAGGAATGCTACACATGGTGGAGCAACCGGGGTCAGGCCTACGCCAAGAATGTGGGGTGGCGACTGGATTACCAGTTGGCAACACCCTCAATGGCAGCGCTGGCAAGGGAAACCGCCATCTATAAGGGTGAAAAGTTCTCGGACCACGCTCCACTGACCGTCGGCTACGACGGCATTCTTTGAAGTCAGGTCACGTTACTGTCTTAGAGACGCATAAACTGTTCTGCAATTACAACCATCCACTCGAAATATGATCTTCGTTACAGGCGGCGCTGGCTACATCGGCTCACACACTTGCGTTGAGTTACTCAACGCAGGCCACCAAGTCACCGTATTCGACAACTTCAGCAACAGTCAACCCGAGGCACTGCACCGGGTAGAGCGCATCACCGGGAAAAGGGTCAACCTGATCAAAGGCGACATCCGCGATCTCCCAACGCTGCAGCAGGCGCTGAAGACCTGTGGCGCGCAAGCGGTGATCCATTTCGCCGGTCTCAAGGCTGTGGGCGAGTCGGTCGAACAGCCTCTGAACTATTACGATAACAACGTAATGGGCACACTCAAGCTTCTACAGGCTATGCAAACATGTGGTGTAAAAAACATCGTGTTCAGCTCGTCAGCAACGGTGTACGGCGACCCGCAGCGATTACCCCTGACTGAAGACCACCCGTTGTCAACCACCAACCCATACGGGCAGACCAAGCTGGTAATCGAGCATATGTTGCGCGACCTCTACCACAGTGATGTTTCATGGCGTATTGGCATCCTGAGATACTTCAACCCAGTGGGCGCACATGCCAGCGGTTTGATTGGTGAAGACCCCCAAGGTACGCCGAACAACCTGCTTCCGTTTATCGCCCAAGTTGCAGTGGGTCGACGTGAGTTCTTGAACGTTTGGGGCAATGATTACGACACGCCTGACGGCACCGGTGTGCGTGATTACATCCATGTGGTGGATCTGGCACATGGGCATCTTGCAGCGCTCAGACGATTACAAATTCAACCCCAGTGCATCGCAGTTAATCTGGGCACGGGAATCGGTTACAGCGTGCTGGACATGGTACGAGCCTTTGAAAAAGCCAGCGGCAAGCCCGTTGCATACAAATTCTCACCACGTCGCGCCGGTGATATTGCCAGTTGCTTCGCCGATGCAAGTCTTGCCCACCAACTGCTGGGCTGGCAGTCCGAACGGGATTTGGCCACCATGTGCCAGGATGCTTGGCGCTGGCAAAGCAACTACCCGATGGGATACGCCAAGGTTTAGTGCAATGCGCACATCAATGCATTAAGGAAGGTCTGAATAGCTCACTGTCCATTGAGCTATTCAGACCTTTCTTAGAAATTTTTACCAAATTCTCTATTGGTCACAGATATAGCTTGGACCTGCATCATCTTATCCGCCATAATTATTCAATAATGCTACATGTTGTACGTGATCCCAACGGGTTCATTCTTTCAGTCTCGAACGAGCCAAGGTCAGAGACCGTCCCGATCGAAAATGGAGACCCCGAGCTACTGACATTTCTAGGCCACCCCGCAGGCGAACCCGCCCGGGCAATGAACGATATCGATTTCGTGCGGGTCATTGAAGACGTGATAGACACATTGATCACAACCCATGTGATTCGGCTGACAGATTTACCCACAGCGGCACAGCACAAACTGATCATGCGAAAGGGCTTACGCAACCAGCTGCATGGTTCCTTGGATCTATTAGGCAACGATGACAGCATCTTCTGATCAAAACCAATCTCAAGCACAAAGTCCGGCCCCAATACCTGCCGCTGCGTGGGGCGTAAGCGAACACTCTCTGCACATCGATCCGCTCCTTGATTGCATCGTAGCGGTGGCTGGCATGCACGGCATTACTACAACGCGCGAAGCCGTATCTGCAGGTTTGCCCCTGGTCAACAACTGTTTAACACCGGCCTTGGCACTTCGGGCCGCGATGCGAGCTGGCATGAGTGCACGCTTGGCACGCCGCAATCTGTCTGAGTTGCGCGCCGGGTTGCTGCCCGCTATTTTGTTACTCAACGACAAACGTGCGTGCGTCCTTCTCGAATGGATGAATGGCGACCAAGTCAGGGTACGCTATCCCGAACATGGCGAAACCAGCGATGTCATCGATCTCGCAACGCTGACCGAAGAGTTCAGCGGCTTGGTCTTTTTTATCAAGCCCACTTTCAAATTTGATACCCGATCACCCGGAACCGGAGAAGTCAAGGGACAACACTGGTTCTGGAGTGTGGTTTTCCAGAATTGGCGACTTTACCGGGACAGTTTGCTCGCGGCCTTGCTCGTTAATTTGTTCGCCTTGGTGACGCCCATGTTTACCATGGCAGTCTATGACCGGGTTATTCCCAATCACGCCGAAGAAACCTTGTGGGTGCTGGCCGCGGGGGTCTTACTGATGATGGTGCTTGATTCACTGCTGCGTACGTTGCGGGGCTATATTTTGGACACGGCGGGCAAGCGCATCGACGTAACGCTATCGTCAAGAATCATGGAACGCGTGCTTGGCGTCGGCCTGGTCAACCGGCCGGCTTCTGTAGGCTCTTTCGCAGCCAACCTGCGGGCGTTCGAGTCGGTTCGGGACTTCGTAGCCTCAGCCACCATCACAACGCTGATTGACTTGCCATTTGTGTTTGTGTTTCTGTTCGCCTTAATCTGGATTTCGCCCTGGCTGGCCTTGCCTTCACTGGTTGGAATCGCCCTGCTGATGATTATCTCCATGCTGGCGCAGCAGAAAATGCACGAGCTGGTTGAACTGAGTCAACGCGCCACGTCGCAGCGTAACGCAACGCTGGTGGAAAGCCTGGTGGGTATTGAGACTATCAAGTTCATGGTTGCCGAAAGCAGCATCCAGCGAAAATGGGAACAGGCGACCGTTTTTTTGGCCCACAACGGTATCAAACTTAAATTTCTATCCACAGCAACCATCAATACAGCACAAACCTTGCAGCAGTTGGTGTCTATATCCACCGTCATAGTCGGGGTCTTTCTGGCTTTTGGCAACCAAGTTAGCATGGGCGGAATCATCGCAGCCTCCATATTGGCTGGTCGTGCGATAGCGCCTTTTGGCCAGGTGACAGGTCTGTTGATGCAATTTCACCACGCAAAAAGTGGACTGGCCTCAATTGAGTCTCATATGAAAACGGCACCTGAGCGGTCAGATGACTCCAATTTTGTACATCGAGCCAAATTTGAGGGTGGTATCGAGTTCAAGAACGTGACCTTCTCATATCCTGGCCAGCAGCAATCAGTGTTAAACAAAGTGTCGTTCAGAATAAGCCCTGGAGAAAAAGTGGCAGTGATTGGTCGCGTTGGCTCTGGTAAGTCCACAATCCAGCGTCTCATCCTTGGGCTCTACCCACCGTCAGACGGCGCGGTTCTAATCGACGGAATAGATGCCCGCCAGATCGATCCGGCTGAACTGCGGCGTGCAGTGGGATATGTTCCCCAGGATGTAACGCTTTTTTTTGGCACGTTAAAGGAAAATATCGCCATGGGTTCGCCATTTGCCAGCGATCAAGCGATCGTTACCGCGGCAGAAATTGCAGGTGTGACTGAATTTGCCAATCACCATCCAAAAGGGTTCGACATGCCCATTGGGGAACGAGGTGAGTCGATATCTGGCGGGCAGCGGCAAGCTGTTGGTATTGCGCGCGCTGTATTGAACGACCCCGCCATCGTGCTCCTTGACGAGCCCAGTAGTGCTATGGATCACCAAAGTGAAGAAGCTCTCAAGAATCGGCTGCGCAAATTCACCGCCGGAAAAACCCTTTTACTGGTCACCCATCGGAACTCCTTGCTCGACCTAGTTGACCGTTTGATCGTCATCGACAATGGGCAAATCATGGCCGATGGTCCTAAAGACCAAGTGGTGCAGGCCCTTCAAAGCGGGCGAGTCGGCAGAGCGACATGACCAATTCAAACACAGTACAAGAAGTGCAAAGCCCTGCTTCGCCTCCCATTCAAACCAAACGCCCTGGCCTGTCACAGTGGGTCGACCGAGTCATGATCGTGATAGCGGGACAAGAAGCAGACAAAGATAACGACTTTGATGCCAATGCCGATTGGGCTATTGCCGAGCAAACGCCGCGCGGTGCCCGTGTGCTAGTCTGGCTCAGCGCTGCGGCTGTTGCCTGTCTGCTGGTGTGGGCCAGTCTTGCCCAGCTTGATGAGATTACAAAGGGTGACGGAAAAGTAATTCCAGCGCGCCAAATTCAAGTGATTCAAAGTATGGACGGTGGCATTGTCTCGGAAATTTTGGTTCAGGAAGGACAAGCTGTCAAAGAAGGCGATTTGCTGCTCAAAGTTGACCCAACCCGCATGATCTCATCGTTGCGTGAAAATCACGCCCAACATTTGTCGCTCATGGCCAAGGCTGCTAGACTTAGGGCGCTGGCCGAGGGAGTGAACTTTTCCGCACCCCAAGGCATGGCCGTCGAAGCACCTGAAATCGTAGATCAGGAACGCAGACTTTTTGAATCCAAACGCTCGGAGTTGGAGGCAACGATCGGTGCTGCGCGCCAACAGGCAATCCAACGCACTCAGGAGCTGGTATCAGTTCGGGCGCGCCGGGAGCAAGCAGCCAGTAGCTTCACCTTGACCGAAAGTGAACTCAACATGACGCGTCCACTGGCCAAAACCGGGGCAGTTTCTGACGTTGAACTCTTGCGACTCGAACGTGACGTCGCGCGCTTTCGCGGCGAGCGAGACAGCGCAAGTGGTGACATTCAAAGAATTGAAGCATCCATCAACGAGGCTAATCGAAAAATCCAAGAAGTTGACCTGACTTTCCGCAACGCAGCACGGTCTGAGCTAAGTGAGACTGTGGCCAAGCTCGGTGCCTTGACCGAGGGCAGTACTGCATTGGAAGATCGTGTCAAGCAGACGGGCATCCGGTCACCCGTCAACGGCACCGTCAAGCAACTCAAAATAAATACAGTCGGTGGCGTTGTTTTGCCCGGCAAAGATCTTGTTGAAATTGTTCCCTCGGACGATGTACTGCTACTTGAGGCGCGCATACTTCCCAAAGATATCGGTTTTCTGCATCCTGGGCAACGGGCAGTGGTTAAATTCACAGCCTATGATTTCGCAATTTATGGTGGCCTAGATGCCACCCTTGAACAGATTAGCGCAGATAGCGTCATCGACGAGAAAGGCAATGCATTCTTTTTGGTCAAAGTGCGAACGCATACCAACAACATCGGTGATAAAAAATTTCCCATCATCCCTGGCATGGTCGCTGAAGTTGACATCCTTACTGGCAAACGTTCGGTGTTGGCCTACCTGATGAAACCGATATTGAGAGCCAAAGCCAACGCCATGACAGAAAGATGAACCGTTCGTCGATATTGATTTTCGTCAGCCAGGATGCCGGTCTAGTCGCTCACTGGCAACGTGCATTTGGAACAGGCAATCAGCTCGTTGCATCCACATTCGGCGAACTAATTTCGCAGACACCCTCCCTGGAATCCCAGATATGGCTCGATTTGTCTGCTCCAGCAGTACCGCCATGGGGTCATAAAGATTGGGCCACACTGACATCACCAGTGACATCTCGGGTTATCGCAACGACTTCGAATCCGAAGGACAACGAAGCAATTGCAGCCCTTGACGGGGGCTGCGTTGCGTATTGCCATGCATTTGCCGACGTCGACACACTGAGGCAAGTAAGAGAGGTCGTCCAAGCTGGCCAAATCTGGATTGGAAAATCCCTGATGCAACGCCTCCTAAACAGTGCACTTCGGGCAAGCGGAACCAGGCAACTACACGACAACGCTTGGACAGAAAACCTAACCACAAGAGAAAATGAAATTGCTGTCTTGGCTGCGAACGGCGCGTCAAATTCTGCAATCGCGCGCAATTGCGGAATTACCGAGCGAACTGTCAAAGCACACCTTAGCGCAGTGTTTGAGAAATTAAACGTCACTGACCGCCTGCAACTTGCATTGCGCGTACATGGCATCAATTAATACCCTGACTCAAGTTCTCAGCTTTTACTTGTACCTAAGAACAATAGACGCCCACCAGATTACTCTTTAGAGTCAGCGAACATACCTTTGCTGCATCCTGGAGTTTTCTCATGGCTACAAATCAAGTCCCCGTTCTGGCCCGTGGCGTTGTTGTTCTATTACAGGGCAAAGCCTGGCTACTCGATGCCGATGGCGGTCGCCACGCATTGCAAGTTGGTACGGAAGTGCACGAAGGACAGATTATTCTGACAGAGGAAGGCTCACGGCTCGAATTGGCTTTGCCCAATGGACAACCCTTGGCAATCGAGTCAGGGCGCGAACTCCTGGTTGACAGCAATCTATTGGGCGTAGATCCCGTTGACAAAACCGAAGCGGCGCTCAAAGATTTAAATAGCGGACCCGCCCAAATTGCCAAAATTATCGCCGACGGAGGGGATCTTTCCACAGATTTGGACGCCACGGCCGCTGGTCTCGGAGCAGGACTAGCCAGCGAAGGACACAGTTTTGTGCAGCTTCTGCGAATTGTGGAAGATTTAACTCCCTTGGCGCTGGATCGCAGTGCTGCCTTGACCAATAGTGAGCAAATTGCCCTGAACGGCAACGGCGATGCCATTGCGCCCCACGCGGCCGTGATCGGCAAAGGCGTGGGCGACTCCGGTGCGGGAACCGTCACCGAAGACACCCCGGCCCTCTCCGTGGCCTCGGGCCACCTGACGGTGACAGATGCCGATGCCGGCCAGTCCAGCATGCACGCCACCTCC